>CACZFT010000071.1 GCA_902780535.1 uncultured Selenomonas sp.
TTTTTCCTGCGGACAGGGCGCGAACTGTCCGACCGTCAAGGGCAGAGACGCCATGCGCCAGATGGCCGCGCTCGAAGGCATCTTCCTTGACCCGCTGTTTACGGGAAAGGCATTTGCAGGATTGCTGGAAATGGCGAAAGCGGATGTTTTTCCGCCCCAGTCGAATATTGTATTTCTTCATACAGGCGGTGCGATGACTCTGTTGGACAGCTTTTATTAAAAACAGGTGCCAGGCCACAATATGCGTGGTCAGGCACCTGTTTTTTATCGGTTTGCGGAGCGCATTCAGATGGTCTGCTTGCAGGATTCCGGCGTGAAGATCAGGACGCGGCTGGCCCAGGTGCATTGTTCGTGCATCTGGTCGTAGAGCGGGCCTTCTTTCACGAATTCGGCTTTGCCGCGCAGCAGGAAGCCGGTCTTCAAAGAAAAAACAAACACCAACGGCAGCACCGGAAAGGATGCTGCCGTTGGCGTTTTGTATGCAGTTGTCGTTCAGAACCCCAGTCCTTTCAGCGCATCGAAGTCAATGTCGCTGTCGGCGCCGGGGTGCCTTTGATAGTAGTGCTGCGCTGCTTCGGGCGCGGCGGTGAAGCCTTGGAGGGGGAGCGCTTTGGCGTAAACCCTTCGGATGGCCTTCGGGTGCTCAAGGGGATCGTTGAGCGTGAGGCCGGCGCCCGTGGCTGCCGGGGGCTTGCCGCGGTTCTGGAGGAAATGCATGTAGAACTCGAGATGCGGCTCGTCTTCGTCTTCTTCGTACCAGACGCCTGCGCGGTACTCCCGTCCACGTGCGCGGCCCTGTCCGTCCGGGCTGTGGGGACTGACGATGGCGAACAGGATGTCCATGAGCATGGAGAGATCCATCTTCTTCGGATTGTAGCCGAGGCGCACGGCGGCGACTTCGTCGCCATCCGGCGTCAGCACGCTCCCGAGCGTCGTTTCCATGACGCCGAGGACGTGGTCGAAGACTTCCTGCAGCTCGCGCGGGTCTCCGCCTGAAAAAGCAATGTGTTTGAGATACATGGAGGGGGAGCCTCCTTACGTTTGTGGATGAAATAAATCATTCTGCCGCTTCGCGGCGCGCTGGACGTCGAAGATGCCGAGGAGCTCGGCGACGGCCTGCGTCGGGGAGACGCTGCCAGAGAGCACAGCTTCTTTGACCTCGGGCATGCGTCCCTGGATGACGGGGTCTTCGAAGAACAGGTTGTGCAGGTGCTCGTCGATCATGCTGTGCATCCAGTCGAGCAGCTGGCCTTCGCGGCGCTTCTGGAACACGCCGCTCTTCTTCGTCATCTGCTCGAATGCCTGGATGACCTCCCAGAGCTCTTTGAGCCCTGTCTTCTTGACAGCAGACGCGAGGTAGGCGTGCGTGGGCCAGCCGGGCGTGGCCGGGCGGATGAACTCGATCATGCGCTCGAACTCGCCGCGCGCGACTTTCGCCTTGACGAGGTTGTCGCCGTCGGCCTTGTTGACGACGATGGCATCAGCGAGCTCCATGATGCCTTTCTTGATGCCCTGCAGCTCGTCGCCTGCGCCCGTCAGCACGACGAGCAGGAAGAAATCGACCATGGAGCGCACGGTGACTTCCGACTGGCCGACGCCGACGGTCTCGATCAGGATGATGTCGTAGCCGGCCGCTTCGCAGAGCAGCATGGTTTCGCGGCTCTTGCGCGCGACGCCGCCGAGCGTGCCGCCGGCCGGCGATGGGCGGATGAACGCCTCCGGCCTGCGCGACAGCGTCCCCATGCGCGTTTTGTCGCCGAGGATTGAGCCCTTCGTGACGGAGCTGGTCGGATCGACGGTGAGGATCGCGACACGGTGTCCCTCGTCGCAGAGCATATTGCCGAGCGCCTCGATCATCGTGCTCTTGCCAGCGCCCGGGACGCCCGTGATGCCGATGCGCAGAGCGTGGCCCGTGCGCGGCAGCAGCCGCTGGAGGACGCGCTGCGCCTTCGGGAAATGGCGCGGACTGTTGCTCTCGATGAGCGTGATGGCGCGCGAGAGCGTCATGCGGTCGCCCTTTGCCACGCCTTCGACGTAGTCGTCCTCCGTGAGCACCATGCGGCGCGGCGGCTTCATCTTGCCTGACTTGAGTGCCGGGTTCAGATTGCCGACCGTCGTGTCCTTGATGCCCTCGATGCCGCTCATGACGCCGCAGGCGAATTTCTCGTCGCCCGTTTCTGGACGCCAGCTCGGACGCGAGACGGTGTAGCCTTTTTCGCCAGGCAGTTCGGATGCCTTTGCGGTCGCTTCCGCAGCAGCTGCTGCGTGATGCGCCGCGATGGCGGCTTCGTCTTCGCGTTTCTGTTCCTCGTTCTGTTCGGCCAGTTTCTTCAGCAGCTCTGCGCCTTCGCGGGCGCTCATGATGCCTCTTCCTTTGCGCGGTCCATCAGGAGCTTCAGCAATTTCATGCCGGCCTCCGGGATGTTCGTGCCAGGTGCGAAGATCGCGACGGCGCCGTGCTCATAGAGGAAGTCATAGTCCTGCACGGGGATGACGCCGCCGATGGCGACCATGATGTCCTCGCGGCCAAGCTTCTTGAGGTCTTCGACGAGCTGCGGCAGCAGCGTCTTGTGGCCGGCAGCGAGCGAGCTGAAGCCGACCATGTGGACGTCGTTGTCGACGGCATCCTGCGCGGTCTCTTCCGGCGTCTGGAACAGCGGGCCGACATCGACGTCCCAGCCCATGTCAGCGAACGACGAGGCGATGACCTTCTGGCCGCGGTCGTGGCCGTCCTGGCCCATCTTCGCGACGAAGATACGCGGGCGGCGGCCGGTGAGCTCTTCAAATTCGTCCGCCATGTGGCGCGCTTTTTCAAGCTCCGTCTTGTCCGTGAATTCGGAGGAATAGACGCCAGAAATCGTATGGATGACGGCCTGATAGCGGCCCGAGACTTTTTCGACAGCATCGGAGATTTCGCCGAGCGAGCAGCGGACACGTGCGGCCTCGACGGCGCAGGCGAGCAGGTTGCCGTTCTCGCGGCTCTCGGCGGCCTTCGTGATGGCTTCGAGTGCGCGGCGCACATCGTCGTCGTTGCGCTCGGCGCGCAGTTTTTCAAGGCGTTTGATCTGCGCGTTGCGGACGGCCGTGTTGTCGATGGAGAGGATTTCGAGCGGGTCTTCCTTTTCAAGGCGGTACTTGTTGAGGCCGACGATGGTCTCGTTGCCGGAGTCGATTTTCGCCTGGCGGCGCGCGGCCGCTTCCTCGATGCGCATCTTCGGCAGACCGGTCGGAATGGCCTTCGCCATGCCGCCGAGCTGCTCGACTTCCTGGATGTGCGCCCAAGCGCGGCGGATGATTTCGTTCGTGAGGGCTTCGACGTAGTACGAGCCGCCCCACGGGTCGATGATCTTGCAGACGCGCGTCTCGTCCTGGATGTAGAGCTGCGTATTGCGCGCGATGCGGGCCGAGAAATCCGTCGGCAGCGCGATGGCCTCGTCGAGCGCGTTCGTATGGAGTGACTGCGTGTGGCCGAGGGCGGCGCCCATGGCCTCCATGCAGGTGCGCGAAATGTTGTTGAACGGGTCTTGCGCGGTGAGCGACCAGCCGGACGTCTGGCAGTGCGTGCGGAGCGCCATCGACTTCGGGTTTTCCGCGCCGAACGATTTGACGATTTTTGCCCAGAGCACGCGGGCGGCGCGCATCTTCGCGACTTCCATGAAGTAGTTCTTGCCAATGGCCCAGAAGAATGAAAGGCGCTTCGCGAACGCGTCGATCGGGAGCCCGGCCTTGACGCCCGTGCGGATGTATTCGAGGCCGTCGGCGAGCGTGTAGCCGAGCTCGATGTCGGCCGTCGCGCCGGCTTCCTGCATGTGGTAGCCGGAAATGGAGATGCTGTTGAACTTCGGCATGTTCTTCGTCGTGTATTCGAAGATGTCGCCGATGATGCGCATGGACATGTCCGGCGGGTAGATGTACGTGTTGCGCACCATGAACTCTTTGAGGATGTCGTTCTGGATCGTGCCGGACATGATATGGAGACGGACATCTGGTCGAGCGGGATGCCCGAGAACAGGATGTTCATGTCGAGCATGGAGCAGACCGAGACGCCTGCCTTGCCGACGTCGCCGAGCACGCGCGGGTTGTCAGCATCGTAGCCGCGATGCGTCGGCAGGTCGAATGCAATCGAAAGACCTTTCTGGCCGGCGGCGAGGTTGCGGCGGTAGAACGCGTTTGATTCCTCGGCCGTCGAGAAGCCTGCGTACTGGCGCACGGTCCAGGGACGGAAGACGTACATCGTTGAGTACGGGCCGCGCAGGCATGGCGGGATGCCGCTCGCGAAGTCGAGGTGGTTCATGTGGTCGTATTCTTCATGGTTGTAAAACGGCTTGACGGGGATGTGCTCCATCGTGCGGCGCGTGAGCTCGTCGAAGCTTTTGCCGGCTTCTTTTTCGAACAGCGCCTTCCATTCAGCTTCCGTGTGCTCGGGCGCCGTTTTCAGCTCCATCTGCGTGAAATCGGGGTTCGCCATCAGTCCATCATTCCTTTCTTCTTCTGCAGGAATTCGAGAATTTCGTAGCAGTTCGCGCGGACGGAGATATAGTCGTCAATGCCCGCTGCTTTGTACGTTTCGAGCAGGTCTTTCGGTGCGGCACCTGCGAGGTAGACCGTGGCGTCTGGCAGCGCTTCATGGAGCTTCGGTGCGAGGGCCGGGACGATGTCGGGGTACGTCGCATCCGTCGAGCAGATGACGCAGGCGTCGGCGCCCGATTCCTTTGCCGCAGCGGCCGCTTCCTCGACGGTCTTGAAACCGTCGTTCATGAGCACGTCGAACGCGCCGACCTGCAAAAAGCCGCGCGTGAAGTCGGCGCGTGCCTTGTGCTGCGGAATCGGGCCCATGTTCGCAAGGAAGATGCGGACGTTGTCGCCGTCGTGGTCTTTGATGTAGTTTTCCGTGCGCTTGCGCAGTGCTTCGAAGCGCTCGCTCCAGCGGTGCGGCGCGATGGCGGCGACCGTTGCGGCCTCGCCTGCAGCGCCCTTTGCGAGCGCTGTCATGAGCTCAGGGAGCGTCGCGCCAGCTTCGGCGGCGGCGATGGCGGCCGTCACGAGGCTTTCGTCTTTTGCGGCGTCGGCGAGTGCGCCGAGCAGTGCGTCTTTGTGCACGTCGTCGATGTCCTTGAGATAGCCCTCGATGACGGCGGTACGCGCCGTGCGGTTGTCGTCCATGTTTTCGGGACGCGGGTCGAGCGGCTTTTCCGTCATGTTCGGATACATGTTGTTGCCGACGATGCGGTCGCGGCGCAGTTCGGAATTCTTGAAGCGCTGGGCGAGGATGTCAGCGATGGCTTTCTGCGGGCGCTCGGCCTTAAGGTCGGCGACGATGCCGCCAGCTTTCTCGACTTCCTGGAACTCGGCCCAGATTTTTTCCTTGATCTGCTTCGTCAGGCGCTCGACGGCCCACGAGCCGCCAGCCGGGTCGATCGGGGAGAGCATGCCGAATTCTTCCTGCAGGATGATCTGCACATTGCGCGCGATGCGGCGCGAGAACTCGTCGCCTTTGCGGATCGGCTCGTCAAATGGCTCGTTCTCGTACGACTCGAGGCCGCCGACGACGCCGGAGAAAATCTCCGTCGTGTTGCGGAGCATGTTGACATACGGGTCGTAGACCGTCTTGAAGAACAGCGCCGGGCGGGCATGGACGTGCATGCGCTGTGCCTCTGCACCGCCGCCGAACGCCTCGACAATCTGTGCCCAGATCGGGCGGATGGCGCGGAGCTTTGCAATTTGCAGGAAGAAGTTCGCGCCCATCGAGAACTGGAACATGATCTGGCTGGCCGCCTCGTCAATCGAAAGGCCGCGTGCCATGAGTTCGCGCAGGTACGTGACGGCCGCGCTGATCGTATAGGCCGTCTCCTGCACATCGTTCGCGCCGCCGCGGCTGTAGACGTCGCTGCGCGCGAGCACCGTGCGCAGGCCCGGCGCATTCTTCAGCGCCCATTTTGCGGCTGCCGCCATTTCGTCATAGAGCACCGCGAGCGGCTCGTGGCTCGTGCCGTCCGCAGCGAGCTCGCCGATCGGGTCGGCCGCGATGAAGCCGCGCAGATCCTTCGTGCCCTTGCCCGAGGCTTTGAGCGTCGCCGCGACGAGCGAGAGCATCGGCAGCGCCGTGCGGCCTGCATAGATGTAGAGCGGATATTTCTCGAAATCGAGGCCATCCAAGAGCACATGCACGTCATCGAGCGTCGTGAGGCTTACGCCGCCCTTGCCGGGCGCTTTCGCCTTGCGCGCATCGATGCCGGCTTTCGTCGCGTCATCGAGCACGACGTTGTAGATGGTCGAGCCCTTGTCCGTCTCGTGCTTCAAGAGTTCGTTCGTGTCCTCTGGCAGCGTCTCGTCGCAGGCCTGCGCGATGCCCCATGGCGTCTTGATGTAGCCTGTCGGTGATGAGCCGCGCAGGAAATCATCCATGCCCGGGAACGACGCGCGCGGCAGGATTTCTTCCGTCGTGTTGCGGAAGTACATCGGGTCGAATGTGATGCCCTCGTACGTCTTCGTGTACATCTTCTTGTCGAAGGGTGCGCCTTTGAGGAGCGCGATGCAGTTCTCCTTCCATTCCTCATAGGTTGGCGGTGTGAACTCGTCGAGAGGCACATCAGGGAAGTCCTGCTGTGCTTCTGCTTTCTTCAGGATGGCCTGAAGATCCAGCTCTTTTTCCATTACAGTTCCTCCTTTTGGAATCAGGATAGAAAAAAGCCGCCCGAAAGGTTGAACCTTCCGAGCGGCTGATTTTCATACGTGAAAACGACGGCGCGGCGCAGATGCGCCTGCCGGAATCCCCATCCCTATCGCTCGCAGGTCAAACGGTGATTGTCGATCAGGCAGTTCTCCTGGCTCCAGGTCATCGTGCTGCTGCGCCTTCCCAGAGACGCTTTTCCATCTCCAGTGACGTTTGTTGCAGCAGCACTCGCTGATACAGTGGCGGGACCGCGCCGGACTAAAACCGGCTTCTCTATTGAGTCTTGCGACACCTGATCCGATTGTTATGAAGTTGTTGCCGATGCTTGCTTTCGGTTTCGTCCGATTTCCATCGACGCGTTTATTGTATCATTCCCAATAGTTATTGTCAACGACAAGATGATGGATGCAAAGAAATGGAAGCTGTTCAGAGATTCATTATGGTTGATGGCATAGATGGCCGCGCGTCGATGGATGTCCGGCGTTGTGCGGACATTGAAGCTGCCTTTGTATGCCACTTCTGGCTGGATTCCTTCGGCTTCGCAATTCGCGAGATAGTCATCGACTGCACCGTGGAAATCCTCGACGAGTTCTTTTGCCGTACTGCCTTCGTAAGAAATCAGCGAACGGATGCCGAGAACTTTTCCATAGAAGAGACTGTCCTCTTCGGAAAATTCGACACTCCCTGCATAATTCCGATACGTCATCGTGTTCTTCATAGCAGCCCCTCCTGTTCCAATACATCGATTTAAAAGAGTATAGCATGAGCAACTAGAATTGGTTACATGTGCTGAATGCGGGTTTTCCTCGCACCAAATTTCACGAAATGTACCAAGTTGCGCCTTGTGCGCAGTCGTGCCCAAAGGCCGCGAAACTATTGATTTCGCGGCTCTTTTTTTGTATTCTTTAGTCATAAGATATCTTAGTCGAGCGGCCCGAGGCAGGATGCCGGAGGCCATCGCGAAACACCCTGGGAAAACAGGTAATGCAATCTATTCCAATCAATCAAAACATTCTCAAAAGCGCCAACGTGCTTCACTGAGAAATGGAGGGGAAACTGCAACGGTTTGGCGGCGCGATGTACACGCCGGTCATCCTGTTCGCGTTCTTTGGTCTCACAGTCGCCATCTCCATCATCTGCAAGAACACCATGCTCTTGGGTTCCATCGCAGAGAAGGGGACGGTCTGGTACGATTTCTGGTATGTCGTCGAGCAGGGCGGCTGGACGGTATTCGCCCAGATGCCGATCCTGTTCGCCATCGCCGTCCCGATCGGCTTCGCGAAGAAGGAGCCGGGCCGTGCGGCCATGGAGTCGTTCGTCATCTACATGTGCTTCAACTATTTCATCTCGGGCTTCCTTTCGCTGCACGGTGACTTCTTCGGAGTGGATTATTCCCAGAACGCCGGCGCCGGCACGGGCCTCGCGATGATCGCGAACATCAAGACGCTGGACATGGGCATGCTCGGTGCCATCTTCATCGCATGCGTCACGGCCTACATCCACAACCATTACTATGATACCGAGATTCCTGAGTGGCTCGGCATCTTCAAGGGCCCGGCGTTCGTCGTGGCCGTCGGCTTCGCCGTCATGATCCCGATGGCGCTCGTCTTCTGCGTCGTCTGGCCTGCCATCCAGCATGTCATTGAAAACTTCCAGTTCTTCCTCAAAACTTCCGGCATTGTCGGTGTCTGGTGCTACACGTTCGCAGAACGCATCCTGCTCCCGGCCGGCCTGCATCACTTCATCTATCTCCCGTTCATCTTCGGCCCGGCTGTCTGCGACGGCGGCATCCAGGCTTACTGGCTCCAGCATCTTCAGGATTTCGCGACGAGCGCGCAGAGCCTGAAAGACATGTTCCCGCAGGGCGGCTTCGCCCTCCACGGCTCGTCGAAAGTCTTCGGCCTGCCGGGCGCAGCACTCGCCATGTACATGTGCGCACGTCCTGAGAAGAAGAAAAAGACGGCAGCTCTCCTGATCCCGGCAACGCTGACGGCAATGCTCTGCGGCATCACGGAGCCGATCGAGTTCACGTTCCTCTTCGTCGCACCTCTTCTCTATGCTGTCCATGCAGTCCTCGCTGCTACACTTTCCGCAACGCTCTACTTCTTCGGCCTGTCCGGCAACTTCGGCGGCGGCCTCATCGACTGCTTCGTGCAGAACTGGATTCCGCTCTTCAAATATCATGCTGGCACGTACGTTATGCAGATTGCGATCGGCGCGGTGTTCTTCGTCATCTACTTCTTCGTGTTCCGTTATCTGATTCTCAAGAACGATTATCCGACGCCGGGCCGCACGGCGGACGACGTCGAAGACAAGCTCTTCTCGAAAGCCGAGTACAAGGCAAAGAAAGAGATGGAGCAGATGGGCCTCGCGGACAACAAGCTCGCTATCCAGGCGCGCGTCTATCTCGACAGCCTCGGCGGCCCGTCCAACATCAAGGAAGTCACGAACTGCGCAACGCGCCTCCGCGTCACGGTTGCGGATCCGGACAAAGTTGCATCGGCCAGCAAGTTCACGAAGGCTGGCGCGTATGGCCTCGTCAAGAACGGCCATGCCATCCAGGTCATCGTCGGCATGAACGTCCCGCAGGTGCGCGGCTACTTCGACGCCCTCCTCAAGGGCGGCGACATGTCCGATCTCTCCGCACCGGCAGCTCCGACGGCAGCCGCACCGGAAAGTGTCGACAAAGGTCTCGCGATGGGCATCAAGGCTTGCATCAGCGGCCAGCTCCTCGACATGACGGAAGTCAAAGACGAGATGTTCTCCAAGAAAATGATGGGTGATGGCGTTGCCATCGAGCCGTCCGGCGATACGGTCGTCGCACCGGCTGGAGCTCCTGATCCACATCGGCATCGACACGGTCAACCTCCAGGGCAAAGGCTTCACGTGCTTTGTCAAGCAGGGCGACAAGGTCAAAGCGGGCGACAAGCTCATCCAGTTCGACAAGAAGGTCATCGCGGACGCTGGCTATGCCAACACCGTCATCATGGCTGTCACGAACTCCGCTGAGTATCCGCAGCTCAAGAAGGCGAAAGACCAGAAGGTCACGAGCGCCGAGACGAACGTGCTCTCGTTCTGAGCGGATTCCCTGAAATCCTGAAAATCCTAAAATCCCGAAAACCCCAATTTCCGTAAACCTCTATGTCAGTTGGAAGGAACCTATTTATGAACAGAACGCTGAAATGGTGGCAGTCCTGCCAGGTCTATCAGGTCTACCCGAAAAGCTTCCTCGACACGACGGGATCTGGCACGGGCGACCTCAATGGCATCACGGCAAAACTCGACTATCTGAAGACGCTCGGCACAGGTGCCGTCTGGCTGACGCCGGTCTATCCGTCGCCCATGGTCGACAATGGCTATGACATCGCCGACTACGAAGGCATCGACCCGTCGTATGGCACGATGGCGGACATGGAACGCCTGATCGCGGAAGCGAAGAAGCGCGGCATCCGCATCGTCATGGACCTCGTGTTCAACCACTCGTCCGATCAGCATCCGTGGTTCCTGCAGTCGAAAAAAGACCGCACGAACCCGAAGGCGGACTGGTACATCTGGCGCGACGCGAAGCCCGACGGCTCGGCACCGACGAACTGGCGCTCCATCTTCGGCGGCTCGGCCTGGACGTGGTGCGAGGAGCGGCAGCAGTACTACCTGCATACGTTTGCTCCGCAGCAGCCAGACCTCAACTGGGCGAACCCCAATGTGCGCCAGGCGCTCTACCACGCCGCGAACTTCTGGCTGGACAAGGGCGTCGGCGGCTTCCGCATTGACGCGATTGTCTACATCAAGAAGCCGGCGTTCGTCGATGGCCAGCCGGACAGCAATGACGGCATGGTCGACATCCACGCGATGACGGCGAATACGACGGGCATCCTCGATTACCTCCATGAGTTCAAGAAAAACGTCTTTGACGGCCATGACATCTTCACGGTCGGCGAGGCGAACGGCGTCCCGCCGGAAGACCTCGACAAGTGGGTCGGCGACAAGGGCGTGTTCTCGATGCTGTTCGAGTTCAGCCACATGGATCTGCAATTCCCCGGTGGCGCGGAAGTCTGGTGCCACGCGAAGCCGTGGCCGCTGACGGCGCTCAAGAAGGCGCTGTCGGCAAGCCAGGCCGCGACGGCAGAGAACGGCTGGTACCCGATCTTCTTCGAGAACCACGACCAGCCGCGCTGCATCAACCATTTCCTGCCGGAGGGTGCCGACCGCACGCTCGCTGCGAAAGCGATGGCGACCGTGCTGCTGACGCTCCGCGGCACGCCCTTCATCTACGAAGGGCAGGAAATCGGCATGGCGAATGTCAAGTGGGGCTCCATCGAGTGCTACAACGACATCTCGTCGCACGGCCAGTACAAACGGGCGCTCGCCGAAGGCCATACCGAGGCCATGGCGCTCGATGCCGTGCACAAATTCTCGCGCGACAATGCGCGCACGCCGATGCAGTGGTCGCGCAGCACGCATGCCGGCTTCACGAAAGGCCTGCCCTGGCTGCCGGTCGAGCACGATCGCAGCTGGACGGTCGAAGTCGAGGCGGAAGACGAGAACTCCGTGCTCTCGTACTACCGCCACCTGGCAAAGCTGCGCCATGGCATCGAAGCGCTCACGGCTGGCGACTATATGGAACTCCTGCCGAGCAACGAAAGCATCTATGCCTTCCGCCGCACGATCGGCGCCGAGGCGACGGTCACGCTCGTGAATTTCACGGGCGAGGAAACCGCGTATGATGCCGACATCGTCAAAGGCATGAAGCTCCTGACGGACAGCTATCCTGCTGCGGCCCAGGAAGATGAAGAGCCCGGCAGGCTGCGCCCGTACGAAGCGGTCGTCTACGTGACGCCGGAAGCAGAAAAAACATTCAGCAAGGAGGCGGAACGCGCATGAACTTCAAGCTCGCAGCCAGCGACTATGACGGGACGCTCTTCCGCAATGAAACCATTTCAAGTGATGATGTCAAAGGCGTTCATGCATGGCGCAAGGCCGGACACAAGTTCGGCGTCGTCAGCGGCCGCGACCTCGGCATGCTCACGCCGCAGCTCGAGCACTACGGCATCGGGTTTGACTACGCCGTCTGCAACAACGGCGCAATCATCTGCGACGCGGACGGCAAGGTCCTCTTCGAGGGTCGGATCGAGCCGCGCATCCTCAAGGCCGTGAGCGAAGAGCCATGCGTGCAATCGTCGTTCCACTTCGCATTCTCCGCAAAAGACCGCACGTACCTCTGCCATGAAAGCGAAGGTTCGTGGATTATGCGCGAGGGCAAGCAGTGGGATTTCCCGGTGCTCTACATCGAGGAGAAAGACATCCTCACACTGCCGCAGATCCATCAGTTCTCGCTCGGATTCGCCGACCCGGCGGATTCGACGGCCGCGGCGGAAGCGCTCAACGCGAAGTATGGCGATTATCTTCACGCCTATCCGAACCGCTGCAGCCTCGACATCACGCCGCCGGGCATCAGCAAGTCGAGCGGCATCGAGCATCTCAAGCAGCTGATGGGCTGGCAGGATGCCGAAGTCTTCGCCATCGGCGACGAGGTCAACGACCTGCCGATGATTGAAGCCTATGACGGATTCACCGTCGATACTGCCCGCGATGCCATCAAGGCGAAAGCCCACGCGTCGTATGCAGGTGTCGGCGCGATGCTCGAAGCGAATCTCTGAACAAGAGATTTCGGGCAGCGCAACCTTTTGACTAGCTTTCCCAACAATTTTTGTTTCCCCATAATTGGATAGAAGAGAGTGAGCTCCAGCATGATCTCATCCCCCTATAGAGATCGGAGCTTCTCTCCTGCTATCTCTTTTTCAGAATATATGTTCACATCAGTATATATTTTCAAAAAAGGAAAGGAAGAAAAACATGAAACTCAACAAGAAAGCTCTTGCCATCCTGACGGGCCTGACGCTCAGCGTTTCGGGCACGGCATTTGCAGCCGAGGCCGGCGCGGACAGCTTCAGTGATGTCCCGCAGGGCCATTGGGCGTATGACGCGCTCGACTTCCTCGCGAAGGACGGCGTCATCGAGGGCATGGGCGACGGCACGTTCCAGGGCAACCGCACCATGACGCGCTACGAGATGGCATCGATTGTCGCGAAGGCCATGCAGAAGCAGGGCGAGTATGGCGCCGAGCTTGCGACGCTGAAGAAGCAGACGGATCAGAATACGAAGGACATCCAGGATCTCAAGAACGGCATCGCAGGCAAGCTTTCCGTGGATGGATTTGTGCGCGTGCAGTATGACCATGACAAGTATGACAACGCTGACGGCACGACGAAGCTCAACAAGGACAATAACCGCTTCTATATGAACGTCAATGGTGCATACAAGGTCAATGACAACTGGAAAGCAAAATTCCAGCTCGAGAAAAATTCTTTCTACAATGACGGCCATGACCATGAGAACGAATCCGGCTCGTGGGAGGACGGCGCGACGAAGACGCGCGCAAAGCGCTGGTCCGGCCATGATGGCAACATCCAGCGCATCTGGGTCGAGGGCTATAACCCGAAGAGCGGCGGCTGGATCAGCGTCGGCCGTGCATGGCGCGGCCTCGGCCAGCAGAACGTCCTGTTCGGCACCGAGTCCGACGGCGTGCAGTTCGGCGTTCCCATCCCGGGCACGCACCTCACGGGCAGCGGCTTCTGGTTCAGCTCGACGGGTGCCGGCAACCATGAGAGCTGGTACGGCATCGGCACTTGGGGCAACGTCGGCCACAGTGCAGGCATCAACCTTGCCTATGGCAAGAACTCGAAAGACAAGGGCGATTTCTACGAGCAGGATACGAGCCATCTCGCATCTTGGGGCGATCATGAAGTCAAGTACGACAGCGCCTATGTCCTGTCCGGCTGGCTCGATCTTGCCAAGAACGTCCGCTTCCTCACGGACTATGTCAAGACGAACGCCGACTATCAGAACAACAGCCTGTTCCTGCGCCTGAACTATCGCAACACGGATCTCCAGAAGCCGGGCTCCTATCAGGTCTATGGCCGCTATTATCGTTACGGCCTCAACGGTACGATTTCCGGTGATGATGAGTGGGGCTCCCTGTTCTACAACGGCAGCGCCGGCAGCAAGGGCTGGATCATCGGTGCGAAGTATGTGCCGTGGAAGAACGTCGAGTGGGAGACGCTCTACAGCAAGCAGAAGCAGATTGCGAACACGGACAACAAGCGTACGCTCGTCCGCACGCAGATGGACTTCCACTTCTGATTTCTTTGCTGAATGCTACTAGTCCGGCAGCCTCCCTCTAGAGGGAGGTGGCCCCCGAAGGGGGACGGAGGGAGTAGTAGGGTGCTGGAGACAGACAATGATGCGGACGTTTCGATTTCGGACGTTCGCATTTTTGTTAGGCAATCACATCCGACTACTCCCCCAGTCAGCCTGTCGGCTGACAGCCCCCTCTGGAGGGGGCCTGATAAAGATTGATATGCATGAAAAAGGAGGAACAACGATATGATGTCCCGCGGAAAAATGCTTGCCATATCTCTGACGCTCGGTCTGTTTGCTGCGCCGTTCGCCACTCCATTCCCATTTTCCCTGCAGGTTTGCTCGGCTGCCGCGCAGGCGGCGCAAACGGCAGAACGCTCCGTCGTCCTCGTCGGCGACCTGCAGCAGCTCGGCGGCGCAGCGTCGAAGTGGTCGCCATCCGACACGGCGACGCGCATGCATGATGATGGAAACGGATTTTATTCGTATACCATCAAAAATATGCCTGCCGGCACCTATAATTACAAGATTGCCATCAACGGCAGCTGGGCTGAGAACTACGGCCTCGGCGGCATGGCGGATGGCGCGAATGTTTCGCTGACGCTGGAGAGGCCCGAAGACGTTACCTTCTATTATAATGACAAGACGCATCACATCGCCGACAGCCACAGCTACCAGATGAAATCCGACGCCGACCTGCCGAAGCTCTCGGGTGTGCCGGGTGTGCAGGACGCCACGATGCGCGACTACATGCTGTCGGACTTCTACGAAACCGACGCCGATGTCCCGGCTGGCACGTACACGGCGACGATCGCGCAGAGCGGGCAGGCGCCCGTCACGCAGTCCATCAAGATCGCGAAGGCGGGCACGGTGGCATTTTATTACGATGCGGCGAAGCGCCACATCATCGCCGATGATGGCAGCATCCACGCCGAGAGCGTCACGCATGACAGCTGGGACGAAGCGCAGCGCACGCCCTGGGGTGCCGTCGCCGAGGGCACGCCTGTCACGCTGAAGCTCGCGACGGGCGCGGGCGATGTCACGAATGCAAAGCTCCTGCTGACAAAAGCTGCCATGACGACGAAAGGCGGCGACGAGTACAATCCCGATTACGACGCGGGGCAGACGACGGCCTACGCCATGACGAAGACAGGCACGCAGGACGGCAAAGACCTCTGGATCGTCACGTTCACGCCGAAGACGTATGGCATCTATGGGTACAAGTTCCTTTTGAATGACACAAAGGAATACGGCGACGATACGAAGACGGGCGGCCCTGGAGAGCTGAAGTTGCGTGGCACGAAGAATTTCCAGCTGACCGTTTATGAGAAAGGCTACGAGACGCCGGACTGGGCGAAAGAAGCCGTCTGCTACCAGATTTTCCCTGACCGCTTCTTCAACGGTGACAAGACGAACGACACGGCACGCGACACGGCGCGCGGCAGCCAGCCCGTGCAGCATCGTGCCTGGACGGATTTGCCCGCGAATGGCGGCGCGACGGATGGCGACGAATGGGTCTGCAATGATTTCTTTGGCGGTGACCTCGCAGGCATCATGCAGAAGCTCGACCACCTGCAGAAGCTCGGCATCACGGCCATCTATCTGAATCCTGCGTACAGCGCTTCGTCGAACCATCGCTACGACGCGCGCGACTACGGCAGCATCGACCCGTTCCTCGGCGATTTCAAGGACCTCGAGAAGCTGGCCGCCGAGATGAAGAAGCGCGGCATGCACCTCATCATGGACGGCGTCTACAACCATGTCGGCGACGACTCCGTCTATTTCGACCGCTATGGCAAATATCCGACCGTCGGTGCCTATGAATACTGGAGCCGCATCTATGATCTCGAGAACACGAAGGGCCTGACAGAAGCGCAGGCGAAGGCCGAGGCAAAGAAAGAGCTCGAAGCCGAAGGGCAGACGTTCAGCCCGTGGCATTGGGAAAATTGGTTCGACATCTACAACCGCAAGGCGAAAGACGAGATGGGCGAGAAGTACGACTACCACGACTGGCAGGGCTACTCGAGCCTTGCGCCGTTCCGCGACAAGGATTTCCCGGGCTATGACGCGAAGACAACGCACACCGACCTCGGCGACTACCTGCTCTATGGCCGCGATGGTGAAAAGGGCATCCTGCCGAAATGGTTCGACTACGGCCTCTCGGGCTGGCGTCTCGACGTCGCGAAGGAAGTGCCGCCGGGATTCTGGGCGAACGTGCGGAAAGAAGTCAAGCGCGCCAAAACGCCGGACGGCGCGACGCCGCTGCTGCTCGGCGAAATCTGGCAGGACGGCTCGCAGTTCCTGACGGGCGACACGTTTGACTCCGTCATGAACTACAAGCTCTCCGACGCCATCAAGAACTTCGTCATGGGCGGCAAGGCCGAGGATGCGGACGACACGCTGACGCAGCTCCGGCAGAACTATCCGGAGCAGGCGCTCTACGACCGCGCGCGCCATCTACACGTATGGCGGTGGCAAGGATGACGTCCTCCAGCCGACGAAAGCCGACTTCGATTACGACCTCGGCAAGGCCCGCCTCAAGATGGCCGCTGTCTTCGAGCTCGGCTACCCCGGCATGCCGACGATCTACTACGGCGACGAAGCCGGAGAGTTTGGCAGCAAAGACCCCGACTGCCGCCGCACGTTCCCGTGGGGGCATGAGGATAAAGACCTCCAGAACTTCTACAAGAAAGCCATCGCCGTGCGCAACGACCACAAAGACGTCTTCGCCCGCGGCAGCCTCAAGACCCTCAAGGCAGAGGGCAGTATCTATGCCTACGAGCGCAAATCCAAAGACGGAAAGACCGGCATCGTCGCATTGAACAATGGCAAGGCTGCGACTGTCACCATCCCCGTCACGGCCAAAGACGGCACGGTCTTCAAAGACCAGCTGAGCGGCAAGAAAGCCACTGTAAAGAACAATCAGCTCACGCTCACCCTTGATGAACATCAGGCCATGATGATGTTAGACTGACGTTTTCAGCCTCCCTCTAGAGGGAGGGGGACCGCGAAGCGGTGGAAGGAGTAGTAAGGTGCTGGAGATTGACAAGCATGCGTACGTCACTAAAGTCCTTTAGCAACACTCTGCATTTTGTTCGGCTTCAGCATCTAACTACTCCCCCAGTCAGCTTCGCTGACAGCCCCCTCTAGAGGGGGCCTTTGGCGGAGGTTCTTGACACCCCTTTTCCCCGTTGCTATGATAAGACTAGTACAACGGGGGAGAGGGGATTTTTTATGAGCGAAGAATACGTCCCGACCGGCCATCGCATCTTTCGCGGCGGCAAGCATATCGAGATGGAAGTCATCTCGACAGAGATGAAGCCGTTCGTCATTCATCAGCCCGGCGACATGGAGGCGGAAGTCACAGCGTCGTCGAGCACGCCGCATGATGACGCGGCGGAAGATATTGCGGCGCGCATCGCTGGCGACCGCAAACAGTTCCAGGCCGACATCCTCGCGCTCGCGAAAGCGAAAAAGGCGGAGGAAGATACTGAGGACGGCGTATCTGTTGAAGCTGCGGATGGGGAAGAAGCCAGCGCGGCAGACGCGCCCGCGGAGGCTGCAGGTGCGGATGATGACGACCTCGGCGATCTCGGAGACCTGGGGAATTTAGATGATTTAGGCGACTTGGGCGACCTTGACGATCTGGGCGATCTCGGAGACCTCGGCGACGACGGATCGGCAGAAGCTTCTGATGCAGCTGACGCCGCTGATACAGATGCTGCACCTCAGCCTGATGGAAAGGGAGATACAGAATGAGCGACATGAACATCCAGCTCTTCGTGACCGATCTCGACGGCACACTGCTGCCGACGGGCCGCGATGTGCCTGCAAAGAACATCGAAGCCGTGAAGCGCGCCGTGGCCGCCGGCGTCACCGTGACGATTGCGACGGGCCGCATGTATCGTGCGGCTTTGCCAGTCGCGCAAGCGCTCGGTGTCGATGTGCCAATCATTACGTACAATGGCGCGCTCATCAAATCCGTTTCGGGTGAAGTCTACGATGAGAACTACGTGCCGACTGATGTCGTGCGCGATGTCGTTGATTTCTGCCACGAGCATTCGTGGCATGTGCAGACATATTCCGATGACGAGCTCTATTTCGCTGAGCACGATGAAAAGGCGAAGGGCTATGAGGCTGCACAGGTGCTTGCAGGCCATACGGTTGGCTGGGACGGCCTCAAGCAGCACACGGAGCATGTCGCGAAGCTCCTCGTCATCTCCGATGCGGCGGAAGAGACGGCCGAGCGTATCGAGCTCCTGCAAAAGGCCTTCGGCGGCCGCGTGCTGGCTGTGCGCTCGAATCCAGAGTATGCTGAAGTTGTCTTGCCAGGCGTTTCGAAAGCCTCAGGGCTTCAGAAGCTCGCGGCAAAGCTCGGTATTTCCATTGAAAACGTCATGGCCATCGGCGACTCGAACAACGATCTGCCGATGCTCGAAGCGGCCGGTCACAGCGTCGCCATGGGCAACGCCCTGCCTGAAGTGAAGGCGGCCTCCGATTACACGGTCGGCACGTGCGAGGAGCACGGCTTTGCCGAGGCTATCGAGAGGTTCGTGCTGCATGACAACTGAAAGAAAAGACATCCGCTTGATTGCGCTCGACCTCGACGGCACGCTGCTGAACTCGGAAAAGCTCATCTCGCCACGCACGATGGCGGCGCTCCACGCGGCCATGGCGAAAGGCGTCCACGTCACGATTGCGACAGGGCGCATGCTCGCAGGCGCGGCGATGTTCGGGCGGCAGTTCGGTGCAAATGCGCCGCTCATCTGCTGCAATGGCGGCGTCGTGCAGGGCATGGATGACGAAACGTCGATTTTTGAGCGCCACATGGCGCCCGAAACCGTGCGCGGCATCCTCTCGTTCTGCCATGAGCATGGCTGGTATGTGAACTGGTGCATCGGCCGCGAGGTCTGTGCCGAGTATTATGCGCCAAAATGGTATTTTGCCTACCGCACGGTGCAGGATTTCCGCGTGAAAGAAGTCGGCGACCGCTACCTCGACTATACGGAAAACGTCATCCAGTGCGTCGTCCGCGACCTCGACGGCAAGGTCGAGCCGATGGTCAAGGCGCTCAAAGCGGCGTTCCCCGGTCAGTTCCATGCCCAGCAGAACACGGGCACGAGCTCCGACCTCACGCCTGTCGGCGTCACGAAAGCCCTCGGCCTCGAATTCCTCATGAAGCATTACGACATCACCCCCGAAAACGTCATGGCCTGTGGCGATGGCGACAACGACCTGCCGATGCTGGAATTCGCCGGCACTGCCGTCGTCCCCGCCAATGCCCTCCCCGCCGCCCAGTCCCTCGCGACGTACCACGCCGACAGCAACGACAACGACGGCATCGCCAAGGCCATAGAAGAATTGGTACTCTAAATCCACTTGAACAAATCGCTCATTTCAAAGATGTTATTTCAATAGGAACAGGCGTTTCTTATACTGCAGCCCCCCTCATTGAGGGGGGACGGGCCGCGTGAGCGGCGGGGGGAGTAGTAAGGTGCGATAGCCTGACAAGATATGTCCGATTTTTCTAAAGTCCTTTTCATTATCTCGCATTTTTCATCTTTCATTGTTACCATCAACCTCATCTGGGAGGTGTCCATATATGATTGAAGAAAAGAACATCCAGGAACTTGATTCCCAAAACCATAAATCCGACAAGGAATCCCCGCGCCTCGTCATCGTCACGGGCATGTCGGGCGGCGGCAAGACGCAGGCCTGCCGCTACCTCGAAGACCTCGGCTATTTCTGCGTCGACAACCTGCCGCCGATTTTCATCCCGAAGTTCGTCGAGCTCTGCGCTCATGCGGGCGGCCACGTCGGCAAAGTCGTGCTCGTCGTCGATACGCGCAGCCGCGAGTTCTTCGACACGTTCGTGCAGGTGCTCGACCACATGGATCACGACGACAAGAACTACGAGATGCTCTTCATGGATGCCTCCGATGCGGCCATCATCCGCCGCTACAAGGAGACGCGCCGCCGCCACCCGATGGCGCCGGCCTCGCGCATCACGGAGGGCATCGCGAAAGAACGCGAGCGCCTCGCGCCAGTGCGCGCGAAAGCGACGTATATCATCGACACGTCCGAGCTCAAGAAAGTCGAGCTGCGCGACAAGATTCATCGCCTGTTCGGCGCGGGCGAAGGCGAGCAGATGAACATCAACGTGCTCTCGTTCGGCTTCAAGTTTGGTATGCCGCTCGACGCCGACATGGTGCTCGACGTGCGCTTCTTGCCGAACCCGTTCTACATCGAATCCATGCGCCACAAGAGCGGCGCGGTCAAGGACGTGGCCGACTACATCGCCGGTTTTCCCGTCACGCAGGAATTCCTCGCGAAGCTCGACGATATGATCGACTTCCTCGTGCCCCAGTACGTCAAAGAAGGCAAGAGCCAGTTCGTCATCGCCGTCGGCTGCACGGGCGGCATGCACCGCAGCGTCTTTGTGGCAAAACATATTTTCGACCGGCTCGGCAAGAAAGGATATCCGGTCAAGCTCGAACATCGCGACCTCATGAAGAACGATGTCTGGGAGCACGTCAGGGAGGAATGCTGACATCATGCATCTTTTGAAATGGCTCTATCCGGGCATGCGCTTCAAGCGGTGGCTGTTCGTCTTCGCTGTCGGCGTCATGTTCGTGAGCCTGGGCCTCGGCCTCGTCTTCAACTACAAATATCTCGATGCCATCGAGGAAGCCATTTTCCGCACGGTCTATCTCTGGCAGGGCAGCTATGACTACACGGCGCCGGCACTCGCCGGCATCCTCTTCGTGGCGGTTGGCGCGGCGCTCATGCTGCTCGCGACGCGCTTCGTCATCCGCTCCGTCATCACGGTGCTGCTGCCGGACAAGAACGAGCGCCTCGTCGACATCATCTATGAAAAGCGCAAGCTCGGCAAAGGCCCGGCTGTCACCGTCATCGGCGGCGGACACGGCCTTTCCGTGCTGCTCAGGGGCATCAAGTCGGCAACGTCGAACGTCACGGCCGTCGTGACGGTCGCGGACGACGGCGGCTCGTCGGGCCGCTTGCGCGAAGAGCTCGGCATCATCCCGCCGGGCGATCTCCGCAACTGCCTCGTCGCGCTCGCCGACACCGAGCCTCTGATGGAGAAGCTCTTCCAATATCGTTTCAAGGGTTCGAGCGAGCTCGCGGGCCACAGCTTCGGCAACCTCTTCATCGCCGCGATGACCGAGGTCACGGGCGACGTCGAGGAGGCCCTCAAGGCCTCTTCGAAAGTCCTCGCGGTCAAAGGCCGCGTGCTGCCGGCCTCGACAGCCCATGTGCGGCTCGACGCCATCATGGACGATGGCACGGTCGTCAAGGGCGAGTCGCAGATTCCGGAAGTCCACAAGCACATCCGCCGCGTCAAGCTCTACCCGGAGCACGCGCAGCCCGTTGGTGCTGCGCTCGAAGCGCTCGAGACCGCCGATGCCATCATCCTCGGCCCAGGGTCGCTCTACACGAGCATCATGCCGAACCTCCTCGTCGACGGCGTGGCTGATGCCGTAAAGAAAAGCCATGCGCTCAAGATCTACATCTGCAACGTCATGACGCAGCCCGGCGAGACGGACGGCTATACGGCTTCGATGCACGCGAAAGCCATCCTCGACCACGCGGGCAAGGGAGCAATTGACTTCATGCTCGTCAATTCCCACCCCATCAGCGAAGAAATGAAGCGTTACTATGCCGACAAAGGTGCCTTCCCCGTCAAGATCGACGAGGACGAGGTCAACAAGCTCGGCATCGGCTTCATGAAAGCCGACATCATCAACGAATCCGACGTCATAAGACATGATCCCGATAAATTATGTCGGGCAGTTATGAAAATGATCTATGATTTTCAGCCTAACAATTAACTATGCCCTCCTTTGCTACTGAAGTAAAAAATGAAATCGCCCGACTCATGTACGACGCCCCTTGCGACCGCACGGCCGAGATGGCGGCGCTCCTGCGCATGGGCGGCACCATCACGTTCGGCCCGCACCGCACATTCGGCGTCAACTTCACAACCGAAAACGCTGCTGTCGCGCGCAAGATGCTGAACCTCCTGAAGCTTGAAGGCGAAGGCGTCCGCACGGAGATTTCCGCGCGCCGCGCCCGCCGCCTCAACAAGCACAACAACTACCTCGTGCGCATCGTGCCATCACCGGGCGTCGAAGGGCTCCTCGAGCACCTCGGCCTCATGCAGGGCGGCAGCCTGAATCTCGGCCAGGAGCAGAAAGGACTTGCCATCCTCCGAAAGAATTGCTGCCGTGCAGCCTACCTGCGCGGTGCCTTCCTCGGCGGCGGCAGCGTCAACCGGCCCGAGGCGCACTACCACCTCGAGCTCGTCGCGCCGAACTACGCCTTCGCGCACCTGCTGCACACGCTGATGCGCCGCCTCGAATTTCCGGCCGGCATCGCCGAACGCCGCGACGTCTACGTCGTCTATCTCAAGGAAGGCGACGCCGTCGTCGATTTCCTCGGCATGATGCAGGCTGACGAAGCCGTCGAGCGCTTCGAAGTTGCGCGCAACGTCAAAGAAGTCCGCGAGCAGGTCAACCGCCTCGTCAACTGCGAGACGGCGAACCTCCAGAAAGCCGTCGATGCCGCCGGCCGTCAGATCGAAGACATCCTCGTCCTCGAAAAAAACGGTGCGATGAAGAGCCTTCCCGACCAGCTTCGCGAGACCGCCGAAGCTCGCAAAGCCCACCCCGACCTCACCATGGCCGAGCTCGCCTCGCTCCTCTGCGTCAGCAAGCCCGGCGTCAATCACCGCCTCCGCAAACTCCACGCATTGGCGGAAAAGTATCGGTTTCATCAGCCCCCCTCCCCGAGGGGGGACGGGCCCAAAGGGCGGGGGGAGTCCCCTGTACAGAAAAACAAATAGTACGACGCTTCTTCCGCGGGTGCGACACCAAAATCAAACCAAAAGGAACGATATACCTTGCAATTCACTCGTCATCGTATTTTCAAATACTTCGCCACAGCGGCCGCGATTCTTTTCTGTGCGGCCGCCCTTTTCTGCGCCTACGTTGCGTACAATCCACCGAAAGGCGTCCCTATCCTCGAATACCACATGGTCGACACCCACGAAGACGCCGACAGCCATCCCTACAACGTCCCGCCTGACGAATTTGCGGCCCAGCTCGACTACCTCCAGCAGCAAGGCTACACGACCATCACGATCATGGACTTCCTGCGCGCGAAAAAAGGCAAACAGGAGCTCCCAGAAAAGCCCATCATCCTGACGTTCGACGATGGCTATGAGGATAACTATACCGTCCTGCTGCCCATGCTCGAAGAACGCGGCATGACGGCCGTCATCTTCATGCCCACGAACCTCATCGGCCGTCCCGATTACCTGACGTGGGAAGAACTGCGCGACATGAGCCGCCGCGGCCTCGAAATCGGCAGCCACACCGCCGACCACGAGCCGCTCACGACATTTTCCCCCGAAGGCCAGCAAGACCAGGTGCATCTCTCGAAACTTTTGATGGAATGGAACGGGCTTCCGACTGTTTTCAGCTTTTCTTACCCCAATGGCATGTATGATGACACCATGCCCGCGCTGCTCCAGCAGAACGAATACCTCGCTGCCGTCACTGGCGACGCCGGCCTCAACACCTTTGATACGGATCCCTATCAGCTCCAGCGCATCAACATCCCGCATCCGCGCTTCGGCCTCGCAGAATTCCGCCTCCGCCTTCTCAAAGCCGAAGTCTTCACGAAACTCGGCATCCGCCAGCATCTTGAAAAGTAAAAGGAATGTATCTATGTCTCTTACGAAAAAACTGAAATCGCATCTTTCCACGTTTTTCGCGAGCACCGCAGCGTGCTCGCTTCTTTTCGCCGCCCCGACGGCTTCTGCTGACACCCCGCAGGACGTCTCTCTCTCTCTCGGCACGGACTCCGTCGAAGCTGCTCGTACCGATCTTCGCTCTCGCGCGGACGACACGCGCATCGTCACGCAGGCCGCGACGACGACGGTTGAGTCGCGCCTTGTCAGCCGTCGTGCGGAGGGCGAAAGTACGGCTGAGCCCGTGCGCCGTCGTCCGCTTTCCCGCATCATGCACCGGCTGGAGACGATGCAGAACGATGGCGGCGGCACGCTGCTCTTTTCCGACAGCCCCGAGTACGCGACCGAGGACGGCATCCTTTACCGCGATACCGTGCAGGGCACAGCGCGCGTGCTCTATTACCATGTGAACCGCATGGATGCGCCGAAGAAAGTTGCCATCGTGCTCGAAAACCGCAGCAACGGCACGTCCATGGTCACAGTCTCGCGCGGCGGCGCCAGCCAGCCGAGCCCGCATTATCTTGACGTGGGCAAGGCTACGCAGGCGCTCTATTTTGATGCACAGCAGCCGCAGCGCTTCTTCCTCAAGAAAGGGGAGCGCCGCGTTCTTGTCCAGGATATGGACACGACTGTACTCCAGCCGGAAGACCTCGTCTATGGCTGCTATGACTTCACGACGACGCAGGCCGTCCGCACGTCTGTCGTCATCTGCCCGGCGGACGCCGATCCAGCCGTCTTCGTGCGCCATGCGCGCGTCCTTCCTGCCGACGACCTCCGTCTGCGCGGCACGTTTGCCAAAGCCGACCGCACGATTCGCGCCACGCACATCTATAACCCTGAAAAAGACGGCATCGCTTATTTCCTGCTCGCCGACAACGAGAGCGATCTCTATCGCAAAGGCATCGACGCGACGGATGGCAGCGAGACGCTGAACTATGGCAACTACGGCATCCTCTACCATCTCGACATTCCTGTCGTGGGACAGGAAAAGACCCAGTTCTACCTGAGTCCCTTCGGCGGCACATACGCAGGCGCCATGCGCGTCACGACCCCGGACAAGCGGAGCCAGCTGCTGCTGACGCCCTCGGACACGACGTATTTCGGCGAAGGCACCGACCACATGACCGAGTATTCTGGCATCGAGCGCGCAAAAGAATCCGGCCTCGCCATCCTGACGGACGGCATGGAGCTTTCAGACCTCGGCCGCTACAATGCCCGCACCGCGCCGACGTTCGAATTCTCCCCTCCAGGAGCTTCCAACCTCCCCGTGGCCATCATCCTGATGCCAGAAAAATAATTTGCAAAAAGTGTTGACATCGCCGCCGAAAGCGTGTAATATAATGCAAGTCGGCGGCAGACAGCGAGAGCACAGCACCGCAGACAACGATGAAACCAATGAAG
>CACZFT010000072.1 GCA_902780535.1 uncultured Selenomonas sp.
CGAAGGCAGTTTGTTTAGCAGCTTCTACTATAGCAGAGCGTGCAAGTGATTTCTTTTTTCATGCTGGCTTACCCACAGTTATGGGAGAAGCCTCAAAAAATGGCACGGGCGTCCTGAAGCGCGTCCTCCTTTCAAAACCGCAATACCTCAAGGCTGCCCCCATCAACGAGATTGCGCGCAAGTGGGCGCCGGAGCTCGATGTGGAGAAGATGCTCCACGAGCATGAGCTCGTCGTCAAAGCGTATCATGACGCTGGCGTCGAGACGGAGTTTCTCGAGCCGGATGCGAACCGGCCGAATTCCGTCTTCGCCCGCGATTTCGGTGGTTGCGTGCGCGAGGGGTACATCCTCGGCCGCTTCCGCGAGCCGCTGCGATTCCAGGAGCATACGGACTACGAGCGACGCATGAAGGAGCTCGGCGTGCCCGTCATCGTCGAGGTCAAGGAAGGCCTTTTCGAAGGCGGCGACTTCATGTTCCTCGATGAGCACACGATTGCGCTCGGCATGTTCGCGCGCACGGACAAGAAGGGCTTCGAAGAAATCAAGGCCGGCCTTGCAACCTATGGCTACGAAGTGCTGCCCGTGCCGGGCCCTGAGGCGTATCTTCATCTCGACATGTGCTTCAACCTCGTCGATGACCATATCGCCGTCGCATATCCCGGCGCGCTGACAGAGAACTTCAAAAAAGAGCTCGCGAAGCGCGAGATCGAGATCGTGCCCGTGCCGGAAGAGGCCATTTTCGCGCATGGCTGCAACCTCCAGGCCATCGGCGACCATCGCGTGCTCTCGCTTGCACGCAACACACGCGTCAATGAGGAGCTCCGGAAGCGCGGCATGACGGTCATCGAGCTCCCCGTGACGGAGATTCTCAAAGCCGGCGGCGGCCCGCACTGCATGACGTTCCCGCTCGTGCGCATCTGATGCAGGTTTTCGTTGACAGAGACGTGGCACTGTACTAGAATAAAAAACTGTGAATCCTGCATATTTATAAAAAGGTGAGTGTACTCGCATGAATTTCAACTTCGACCTCATCGTCAACTCGTTCCCGTTGCTGCTTTTGGGAGCGGTCATCACGGTCAAGATCACGGCTATGTCTGTCGCACTCGGCATCGTCATCGGCCTGTTTGCGGGCATCGCGCGCATCTGCCGCGTGAAGCCGCTCCGGTGGATTTCGGCCGTCTATGTCGACTTCTTCCGCGGCACGCCGCTGCTCGTCCAGATTTTCCTGTTCTATTTCGCCGTGCCGGTCATCACGGGCCAGCGCATCGACCCGTATGTCGCGGCTGTCGGCTCGTGCGGCATCAACTCCGGCGCGTACATCGCCGAGATCGTCCGCGCTGGCATCCAGTCCATTGACGAAGGCCAGATGGAAGCGGGCCGCTCGCTCGGCATGACGTGGACGCAGACGATGCGCTACGTCATCGTGCCGCAGGCCATGAAGCGCGTCATCCCGCCGCTCGGCAACGAGTTCATCGCATTGCTGAAGGATTCGTCCCTCGTCTCCGTCATCGGTTTCGAAGAGCTCACGCGCCGCGGCCAGCTCATCATCGCAAAGACGTATGCCTCGCTCGAAATCTGGTTCAGCGTCGCCATCATCTATCTCGTCATGACGCTGACGATCTCGCGCTTCGTGGCCTTCCTGGAAAAGAGGTATAATCCAGATGATCGACATTGAAAACCTGCACAAATCGTATGGCGACGCCCACATCCTGAAGGGCATCGACCTCCATATCAAGGAGAAGGAAGTCGTCGTCATCATCGGCCCGTCGGGCTCGGGCAAGAGCACGCTGCTCCGCTGCATCAACTTCCTCGAAGTGCCGACGGAAGGCACGGTGGCCGTCGACGGCATCCTGCTGAATGGCGAGACGAATATCAACGACGTCCGCAAGGAAGTCGGCATGGTGTTCCAGCGCTTCAACCTGTTCCCGCACATGACGGTGCTCCAGAACATCATGCTCGCGCCGATGAAGGTGCGCCATATCGCAAAGGAAGAGGCCGAGGAAACGGCAAAGAAGCTCTTGGCGCGCGTCGGCCTCGCCGACAAGGCCGACAGCTATCCGCCGCAGCTTTCGGGCGGCCAGCAGCAGCGCGTGGCGATTGCGCGCGCCCTCGCGATGAAGCCGAAGGTCATGCTGTTTGACGAGCCGACGTCGGCGCTCGACCCCGAGATGGTCGGCGAAGTCCTCGACGTCATGAAGCGCCTCGCCGAAGAGGGCATGACGATGGTCATCGTCACGCACGAGATGGGCTTTGCGCGCGAGGTCGGCGACCGCGTGCTGTTTGTCGACGGCGGCCAGATTCTCGAGCAGGGCACGCCGGACGAAGTCTTCAACCATCCGAAAGAAAAGCGCACGCAGGATTTCCTCTCGAAAGTCCTTTGAGATTCGTGTTCAAAGATTTTGAGAACGAAAGAGCAACGAAACCTTTCATTGACACCGCCGCAGAGAAAAAGTATAATGGATATGTGACCGGCACACGCGGTCACATATTGCATTTTAGGAGGAATCACCATGGTCGGCAAAGTAAAATGGTTCAGCGCAGAAAAGGGATATGGATTCATCGCACGCGAGGACGGCGACGATGTGTTCGTTCATTTCTCCGCTATCCAGGATGAAGGTTTCAAGACGCTCAACGAGGGTCAGGACGTCGAGTTCGATATCGTCGAGGGCGCACGTGGCCCGCAGGCAGCAAACGTCGTCAAGACGGCCTGAGGCACAAGCAAGAAAACAGCGGCCTTCCCGAGACTTCTCGGGAGGGTCTTTTGTTTTCCTGCGTTTTCGTTCCTTCTATTCAGAAAATTTTTGGATACAGGAAGGAATTTCCCCTGCGCTATCGAATATTACAAGTACAAGCACAGGAACATGAGAAAGGGGATGTGTCTTATGGCAACATTCACAATCAGAGGCAAAAATATCGAAATCACTCCTTCGCTCCGTGAGTACGTGGAGAAGCGCGTCGGCAAAGTAACGAAATACTTTGAGAAAGTCGGTGAGATCACTGTGCTCCTCACCGTCTCGAAAGGGCGTCATATCGTCGAGGTGACGGTCCCCATCCAGGGCGGCATCGTCCTGCGCGGCGAGGAAGCCACCATGGACATGTATACATCCATCGATCTGGTCGTTGAGAAGCTCGAGCGCCAGATCCACAAGCAGAAGACGAAGCTCGCGCGTCGTTTCCGCGGCGGCGGCTTCAAGGCCGAGGTCATCGAGGAGCAGGAGAAAGACCATCCCGTTGACAAGCGCGATGAAAGCGCCGAGTATCCGGTCGTCAAGACGAAGCGCTTCGTCGTGAAGCCGATGGACGTCCAGGAAGCCATCATGCAGATGAACCTGCTCGACCACAACTTCTTCGTGTTCCGCGACAGCGAGACGGAGGAAGTCAACGTCGTCTACCGCCGCACGGACGGCAACTACGGCCTGATCGAGTCCGGCAACTGAGAGAGACGGATCGGCTGAGACAATAGAAGATTCGCAGGGGACTGCCCACGCAGGAGCGTGCGGCAGTCTCCTTTTTGTTTTGCCATTCTCTTCAATAAGAGAACGGGGAGGAAGCAGGATGGAAGTCATGGAACGAAAGCAGAACGCCATCGTGCTTGTGCCCGTCTACCACGGGGGGGGCACTTGTATGGAATGAAAAGATATCTTTTGCACAGGTGGAGCGCGTCTTTTCCGATGAAACGGTCGCATTCCTGATGCCGCAAGGGCTCAAAGTGTCCTGGGTGAAGGAGGCGCTCGCGCGCCATCCGTCGTGGTGCATCGCATGGGTTCCGGCCATGTGTATGCAGAGCGTCGCAGCATATAACCGGCTGATGCTGACGTCATCTTTTTATCGGTCGTTTCTGTCGTATGCGTACGTCCTCATCTGCCAGCTCGACGCGCTTCCGTTTTCAAACCGTCTGGAAGAATTCTGTCAGATGGGATATGATTATTACGGTGCGCCGTGGCAGTACCTCTGGAGCCTTTTTGACATTGCAGGGCGGCGCGTGCGGATGACGGTTGGCAATGGGGGCTTTTCCTTGCGGCGGGTGGCAGCATGCATTGACGTTTTGGAGCAGCAGGAAGATGTCGTGTCTTCTTGGACGCAGGCAGAGGATGCTTTCTTTGCGTATGCGGGAAAATATCTGGATCATGCGTTCCGCGTAGCTCCGTTGCAGGTTGCACGTCACTTTTCTGTCGAATCGGATGCAGCACGTCAGGTGAGGAAGAATGGCGGACGATTGCCGTTCGGCTGCCATGCCTGGGCGCGGTACAGCAGTGCATTTTATCGGGAAGCCATCACGCGACTGGGGTATGACCTCGGTGCGCATGCGTCCGAGATGCAGGATTTGGATTTCAAGGATCGTGACCGCCTCTTGCAGGCATGGAAAGCGTACCGGCTGGAGCAGGGGCTTTCCCATCGTCGCTGAACATGCAGACCTCCTGCTTTTGTTGACTTCTATAAACGTGTCTGATAAAATCAATAGATGGATTTTACAACGCAAGACGGGATAAAATTTGCCATAGAATAGATTCCTTCGAGGAGTGGATACATTTGCTGGGTTTTCTGAAACGATTCCTGGGTGACAACAACGACCAGTACATCGCGGCCTATCAGAAGGTCGTCGAGAAGATCAATGCGCTCGAGCCGGAGATGCAGGGCCTCACGGACGCCAAGCTCACGGGCAAGACGGATGAGTTCCGCGAGCGGCTCGCAAAGGGCGAGACGCTTGATGACATCCTGCCCGAGGCATTCGCGGTCGTGCGCGAGGGCTCGCGGCGCGTGCTCGGCATGCGCCATTTCGACGTGCAGCTCATCGGCGGCATATGCCTGCATGACGGCCGCATCGCCGAGATGCGCACGGGCGAAGGCAAGACGCTTGTCGCGACGCTGCCGGTCTATCTCAATGCATTGACGGGCAAGGGCGTCCACATGGTCACGGTCAACGATTACCTCGCAAAGCGCGACTCGGAGTGGATGGGCCGCCTCTACCGCTTCCTCGGCCTCTCGGTCGGCCTGATTGCGCACGACATGGACTTCCCGGAGCGCAAGTTCGCCTACAGCTGCGATGTCACGTTCGGCACGAACAACGAGTTCGGTTTCGATTACCTGCGCGACAACATGGTCATTGACGAGCGCCAGATGGTGCAGCGTCCGCTCCACTATGCCATCGTCGACGAGGTGGACTCCATCCTGATCGACGAAGCGCGCACGCCGCTCATTATTTCGGGCCCAGGCCAGAAATCGACGGACATCTATGTCAAGATGGCGCATGCGGTCGCCGGCCTCAAAGAGGGCGTCGATTACAAGGTCGATGAAAAGCAGAAGACGATTTCGCCGGCCGACAGCGCCGTGCCGAAGGTCGAGAAGCTCATCGGCGTGCAGAACCTCTATGCGCCGGAGAACATCGAATACTCGCACTGCTTCACGGCAGCGCTGCGCGCAAAGGCGCTCATGAAGCGCGACCGCGACTACATCGTCAAGGACGGCGAAGTCATCATCGTCGACGAGTTCACGGGCCGCATCATGCCGGGACGCCGCTTCAGCGACGGCCTGCATCAGGCCATCGAGGCAAAGGAAGGCGTCAAGGTGCAGCGCGAGAGCCAGACGCTCGCGACCATCACGTTCCAGAATTATTTCCGCATGTACGACAAGCTCGCGGGCATGACGGGCACGGCGAAGACGGAGGAGGACGAGTTCCTCAAGATTTACAACCTGCCCGTCGTCGTCGTCCCGACGAACAAGCCCGTGCGCCGCGTCGACTATCCGGATGTCATCTACAAGACAAAACGCGCCAAGTACAAGGCCGTCGGCAAGACCGTGGCAGAAATCCACGCGAAAGGCCAGCCGGTGCTGATCGGCACGACGTCCATCACGCAGTCGGAAGAGCTCAGCACGATCCTGCGCCACCTCGGCATCGAGCACAACGTGCTCAACGCGAAGAACCATGAGCGCGAGGCACAGATCGTCGCGGACGCCGGCCAGAAAGGCGCCGTGACGATCGCGACGAACATGGCAGGCCGCGGCACGGACATCAAGCTCGGCGAGGGCGTCGAGGAGCTTGGCGGTCTCTTCATCGTCGGCACGGAGCGCCACGAGTCCCGCCGCATCGACAACCAGCTGCGCGGCCGTGCCGGCCGTCAGGGCGACCCGGGCGCGTCGCGCTTCTACCTCTCGCTCGAAGACGACCTGCTGCGCCTTTTCGCATCCGACCGCGTGACGAAGATCATGGACAAGCTCGGCATGGAAGAGGACGAACCCATCGAGCACAAGCTCATCACGAACTCCATCGAGCACGCGCAGAAGAAGGTCGAGGCACGCAACTTCGACATTCGCAAGCACGTCCTCGAGTACGACGATGTCATGAACCAGCAGCGCGAAGTCATGTATGGCGAGCGCCGCAAGATCCTGACGGGCGAGAACCTCAAGGAAAACATCCTCTCGATGGTCAACCACATCATCAAGACGGAAATGGACCAGTACGCGAACGAGAAGCTCTATCCGGAGGAATGGACGCTCGACGGCCTCATCGAGGACGCCGAGAAGATTTATGCGCCGCAGGGCAAGCTCAAGAAAGAAGAGCTCGCCGAGATGAGCCGCGACGGCCTCAAAGAGACGCTCGAAAAGACGGCACTCGAAGGCTACAACCAGCGCGAGCTGCTGTTCGGCGAAGAGAACATGCGCGAGCTCGAGAAAGTCGTCATGCTGCGCGTCGTCGATACGAAGTGGATGGAACACCTCGACCACATGGACATGCTGCGTGACGGCATCAACCTGCGCGCCTATGGCCAGCGCAACCCGCTCGCCGAGTACAAGATCGAGGCGCTCAACATGTTCGAGGAGATGGAAGGCGCCATCATGGACCAGATTGCCTCGCTCATGTACCACGTCAGCATCGTGACGCCGGAGCAGCAGGAGGCCATGCAGGCCGAGGCGCAGAAGCGCCGCGCCGAGCAGGAAATCGAAAAGCAGAAGAGCCAGCTCTCCGACCATCTCAAGAGCGCTATGGCGGCGCATGGCGAAGAGGTCAGTGCAGCGGAAGCAAAGCCGAAGAAAAAACGCCGCTAAAAACAGGAAAGGAACGAAATGCTAGAAGATATCAAGCCCCGTCTCGGGGAACTCCAGGAAAAGCTCGACCAGATGGAGCAGTCGCTCGAAGTCCCGGCCAAGGAAGAGAAGATTGCCGAACTTGAGTACAAGATGGGCGAGCCGACGTTCTGGGATGACGCTGAAGAGGCGCAGAAAATCAACCAGGAACTCAACGACGTCAAGATCAGCGTCGACAAGTACAAGAATCTCAAGACGAAATTTGAAGATGCCCAGACGCTCTGGGAAATGGCTGTCGAGGATGAGGATGAATCCCTTGAGGACGACATCAACGGCGACCTCGACAAAGTTGCAGACGGCCTTGAAGCGCTCCAGCTCGAAGTGCTGCTCTCCGGCCCCTATGACGCGAACAACGCCATCCTCACGCTCCATGCGGGCGCGGGCGGAACGGAAGCGCAGGACTGGACGCAGATGCTGCTGCGCATGTATGGCCGCTGGGCCGAGCGCCACGGCTTCACGGTCGAGACGGCAGACCTCTTGCCCGGTGATGAGGCCGGCGTCAAATCGGCGACGCTCTTCATCAAGGGCCACAATGCCTATGGCTTCTTGAAGTCCGAGAAGGGCATCCACCGCCTTGTGCGCATTTCGCCGTTCGATGCGAATGCGCGCCGCCATACGTCGTTTGCGGCCTGCGACATCATGCCGGAAATCGACGATGCCGTCGAGGTGGACATCAACATGGCCGATGTCCGCGTCGATACGTACCGCGCCTCGGGCGCTGGCGGCCAGCATATCAACAAGACGTCGTCCGCCGTGCGCATGACACATGAGCCGACGGGCATCGTCGTGCAGTGCCAGAACGAGCGCTCGCAGCTCCAGAACCGCGAGCAGTGCCTCAAGATGCTCCGCGCCAAGCTGTTCGAGCTCGAGCAGGAGAAGAAGGAGAAGGAGCTCGCGAAGCTCGAGGGCGACCAGCAGAAGATCGAGTGGGGCAGTCAGATTCGCTCCTATGTCTTCCAGCCCTATACGATGGTGAAAGACCATCGTACGAACGAGGAAACGGGCAACGTGCAGGCCGTCATGGATGGCGATCTCGACCCGTTCATCCGCGCCTACCTCTCGGCCAAGGCGAACCATGAAATCTAAGATTTCGATTGCCGTCCTCCTGCTCTTTGCCATCGTGCTCGCGTTTGGCGAGGTCGTGGCTCCGGCGCTTGCCGAGAGCACGGTCGCGCACCGCATCACGGCGAAGACAGGTTCGCAGGACGTCATGGTGCAGTTTTCCTCGACGCCGCGGTTCCTGATGCTTTTAGGCCAGCTCGACCATGTCCATGCTGTCGTGCATCAGGGGCGTCTCGGCGAAGTGCTCGTCAGCGAGCTCGCGCTCGATGGCTCCGATGTGCGTCTCGACGTGCCGGAGCTCATCAGCAGCGAGGACGTCAGCATCAGGAGCGCGGGCGAGCTCAAGCTCACGGGCATCGTGACGGAGGACAACCTCAAGGAACTTCTCGCGCGCAAGGCCGACAAGCTCGAGAACGCAGAAGTCTCCATCACGCCGGATGGCGTGACAATCCAGGCGAATGTCAAGGTGTTCGGCCGCATGGCGGACGCCGAGCTCACGGGCACGGTCGTCGATGACAGCGGCGAGCTCTTGTTCCACATGACGAGCCTGACGCTCTCGAATGCGCCATTCGGCAAGGCGAGCCTCGGCAGCCTGTTCGGCGACATCCCGCTCGTCAAGCGCGGCAAGATGCCGTTCGGCCTGCGCGTGACGGACACGAAGATGCAGGCGGGCAAAGTCGTCATCACGGCGACGCACCTTATTACGAATAAGAAGGAAACATTTCGAATGAAAGTTTTCAAATACAGCAGATTCCTGATTGCCGTCATCGTCATCGGCCTCGTTGCGGCGCTCGCGATTGACGTGCAGCGCCACCATGTCGAAACGGCGAATACGCGCGTCGACATGGCCATCGACTACGAAGGCCTGCAGAAGCTCGCGCAGATGGAAGGCGTGCCGGAAGCCGATGTTCTCGCACAGGCGAAAGAAGCGGGCATCACGTCGCTCGCCGTCTACGAGACGACATTCCAGAAGCTCAACGCAAATGGCAAGGCAACGGCCATCGCCGGCGCGCGCCTGCTCGAGAGCTACCATGACGGCACGATGACGGACCCCGCCTGGCGCGCGCTCGTCGAGCAGGGAAAGATTGTCGGCACGGAAGCCTACGTCACGGGCCATGACGCCCAGACGTACAAAGAGGTCAAGGAAGACCTCGTCCGCCGCCTCGGTGCCGACCGCGTGACGGTGCTGCAGGCAGGCGGGCAGGAAGTGCTCGCCGTCAAGGCGAATTATGAGACACTCCTCAAGATGAACCTCGGCATGCCGACGGACGAGATGAAGATCGTCAACGATGCGGGTTTCTACGTCCTCGCGCGTCCGAGCAATTACGAGAAGTGCACGCCGGACGATGTCAGGGCCGTGTTTGACCGCCTCGATGGTTTCCAGATTTCCGAAATCGTGTTCTCGGGCAAGCAGACGCTTGGCTCGTCGAGCACGACGGAAGCGATTCAGGCGACAATCGACGCGATGCGCGAGCGCCAGATCAACCTCGGCCTGATCGAGGATGTCACGCAGCTCCAGTTTTACAAGCAGACGGGCATGGAGGAGCTCGCGAAAGGGCTCGGCTATGACCATGTCGCGCGCCTCTACTCCATCCCGAAGGACGAGCAGCCGAAGCTCAAGGCGGCCACGGCCGTCGAGCGCTGGGCGAATACGGATATGGAGCGCAACATCCGCATCGACCTGCTGCGCATCTACGATACGCCGGTGCCGGGCATGACGCTGATGGAAACGAACATGCAGTATTTCCGCGACACGCATGACGCGCTCGTCGCGCATGGCTTCACCATTGGTCCGTCCGATACGTTCCAGAAGTTCTATCCGTCGAAGATTCTACGCGGCATCCTGATGCTCGGCGTCGCGGCAGCGGGCGTGCTCTATCTCTCGCTGATTATCCCGCAGCTCAATGCCTCGATGAAGTGGCAGCTCATTCTGTTCGTCATCTTCGGTCTCTGCGCGGCTGTGCCGGTCTTCATGGGCGCGGGTTCGAAGATTCGCGTGCTCGCGGCATTCGCAAGTGCGAACGTCTTCCCGTCGCTCGCCGTCATCTGGCAGCTCGACCGCATCCGTGCGAAGAAAGCCGAGGCGGGAAAGAGCCTGCCCGTGCTGATTGTGACGGCGGCTGTCGCGCTCGTCGTGACGGGCGCGCTCTCGTACATCGGCGCGGCGTACCTTTCGGGTTCGCTTGCTGATACGGAGTATCTCTTGGAATTCCAGATTTTCCGCGGCATCAAGCTGACGTTCGTGCTGCCGCTCGTGCTCGTCGGCATCGCGTTCCTGCAGCGCTTTGACATCTTCGATGGCCGCATGGACGACACGCAGGGCGTCATGGAGCAGCTGAAGCGCATCCTCGACATGCCCGTGCGCATCAAGACGCTGATCGGCCTCGCCATCGTCGGCGCCGCGGCCATCGTCTTCGTCGCGCGCAGCGGCCATACGAGCGGCATGCCCGTTTCGCAGACGGAGCTCCATTTCCGCGCCGTGCTCGAGCAGGCATTCTATGCGCGTCCGCGCACGAAAGAACTTTTGATCGGCCACCCGGCCTTCATGCTGGCCGTCATGGCGTTCTGGCGCAAGTGGCCGACGATGGTGTTCTTCGCGCTCGTGCTCGTCGCGACGATCGGGCAGGGCTCGATGGTTGAGACGTTCGCGCACATGCGCACGCCGATCTACATGTCGTTCATGCGCGGCATCGGCGGCATCGCGCTCGGCGCTGCCATCGGCGCCGTCTGCATGGTGCTCATCGAGCTCTGGCAGCGCCTGCTTGCGAAAGTGACAAAATAAAAAGAGGAGAAATCGAAAGGCCTATGAGGAACCTTGTGGTATCCGGATACTACGGCTCGAAGAACGCGGGCGACGAAGCGATGCTCGCGGCGATGCTGGAAGTCCTATCCGACCTCGACCCAAAACTGCATATCACGGTCATCTCGGCGGATCCGGAGGACACGAGGGAGCGCCACGGCGTCGATGCCGTGGGCTGGCTCGACATCACGGCCATCCTGCAGCTTTTAGGCCATGCCGACCTCCTGATTTCGGGCGGCGGCAGCCTGCTGCAGAATGTCACGAGCCGCCGGAGCCTCTACTACTACCTCGGCATCATCTTCCTCGCGCTCGCCGTGCATACGCCTGTCATGCTTTACGCGCAGGGCATCGGCCCTATCGAGGGCGGGCTCGCGCGCTGGCTCATGAAGAAAATCGTGAACCGCACGAAGCTCATCACCGTGCGTGACCACGGCTCGCTCGAAGAGCTCGCGCGCCTCGGCATCCGGAAGCCGCGTATCGAGGCGACAGCCGATGCCGTGCTCGCGATTCATCCCGTCGACAAGGAGGCGGGACGCCACATCCTGACGGAGGCCGGTGCCGAGGGCGCAAAGCCCGTCATCGGCATCTCCGTGCGCGAATGGTGCGGCTGGACGCATTATAAAGATGTGCTCGCAAGCGTCGCGCAGGAAGTCGTCACGCGCTATGATGCGCGCGTCGTGTTCCTGCCGATGCAGTATCCCGAGGACGTCCGCGCGGCCGAAAGCATCGCGGAGCGCATCGAGGGCGCGGCGAAAGCGCAGGTGACCGTGCTGCCCGGCGAATACCGCACGCATGAGCTCCTTTCGCTCGTCGGCAACATGGACCTCATGATTGCCATCCGCCTCCACGCGCTGATTTTCTCGTACGACCCGAAGATCGACCGCTTCCTCGACTCCATCGGCGAATCGCCCGTCGGCAGCCTCGAAAACGTCACGCCGGATGAGCTCCTCGCCGCCGTGCAGGACAAATGGGAACACCGCAAAGCCATCCGCCAGCACACGGCGGCGCTGCTCAAAAAACAGCGGGGCCTCGCGGAGCGGAGCGCGGAACTCGCGGTTGGACTGCTGGAAAAACATTGATACGACAAGGCTCTCCCAGAGGGAGAGCCTTTGCATATACAGAGAGGGGAGGTTCCTTCCTTTATGATTCACATGGAAAACGTCTCGAAAATCTACGACAACGGCGCCGTGGCACTCGACCGGGCAAGCGTCGATATCGAGAGCGGCGAATTCGTCTTCATCGTCGGCGCGAGCGGCGCGGGGAAATCGACGTTCATCAAGATGCTGTTTCGCGAGGAGCTTCCGACGTCGGGCGAGCTCGTCGTCAACGGCCACGACATCCGCAAGATGACGCGCAAGGAAGTGCCGTATCTGCGGCGCGAGCTCGGCGTTATCTTCCAGGACTACCGCCTGCTCCCCGACAAGACGGTCTTTGAGAACGTGGCTTTCGCCATGCAGGTCATCGAGGCGCCGCGCCGCCTGATGCAGCGGAGCGTCAATTCCGTGCTCGACGTCGTCGGCCTGCGCGACAAGTACAAGTGCTTTCCGCACCAGCTTTCGGGCGGCGAGCAGCAGCGCGTCGCGATCGCGCGTGCCATCGTCAATGACCCGGCCATCGTCATCGCCGACGAGCCGACAGGCAACCTCGACCCCGAGACGAGCTGGGACATCATGGACATCTTCACGCGCATCAACCGCGCGGGCACGACCATCGTCATGGCGACGCACGACAAGGCCATCGTCGACACGATGCGCCGCCGCGTCATCGCGATCGAGGACGGCCGCATCGTGCGCGACGAGGCGCGAGGGGGGTATGGGTATGAAGCTGCAAACAAGTGAGTATTTCATCCAGGAGGTCTTCCGCAGCCTGCGGCGCAACAACTGGATGAGCTTCGCGTCCATCGGCACGGTCGCCGTCTCGCTGTTCGTGCTCGGCGTGTTCCTCCTGCTCGTGCTCAACATGAACCGCATGGCGTCGGCGCTCGAATCGCAGGTGCAGATCAGCGTCTACCTCGAAGACGGGCTGAAGGCCGACGACCGGCAGGACATCGCCTCCGACATCGAGGCACTGCAGGGCATCGAGAGCATCCGCTACATCAGCAAGGACGAGGCGAAAGCGCGCCTCGAGGATCGCCTCGGCGACCAGAAATACCTTCTGGATGCGCTTGGCGACAAGAATCCGCTGCCCGATTCGTTCGAAGTCGTCGTCAAGAGCCCCGACCTCGTCGAGACGGCCGCAAAAGCCATCGACCGCATGAACGGCGTCCAGGAAGCGAAGTACGGGCAGGACGTCATCGAGCACCTGTTCGCCATCACGCGGCTCATCCGTATCTTCGGCCTCGTGCTCATGGTGCTGCTCGCGGGCGCGACGCTCTTCATCATCAGCAACACGATCCGGCTGACGGTGTTTGCGCGGCGCAAGGAAATCGCGATCATGAAATACGTCGGCGCAACAGACTGGTTCATCCGCTGGCCGTTCCTGCTCGAAGGCATGGTGCTCGGCTTCATTGGCGGCGTCATCGCGGCCGTCGCGCTCCGGAGCTTCTACGCGGCGATGGCGGCAAAAATCACGGATACGCTGACATTCTTCCCGCTCATGCCGCAATATCCCGCGATGAACTACATCACAATCGCGCTCCTGCTCACCGGCATGGCCATCGGCGCTCTCGGTTCCGCACTTTCGCTGAAACGGTTCCTGAAAGTATAACCCCACTTCAGCCCCCCTCACAAAAACAGTTATTGAGAGACAGGCCCCCTCTAGAGGGGGCTGTCAGCGAAGCTGACTGGGGGAGTAGTTGGGTGCTGGAGACAAGCAAATATGCGAAACGTTGCTAAAG
>CACZFT010000073.1 GCA_902780535.1 uncultured Selenomonas sp.
CGTAAACGGCGTCGTCATGATAAAGCCATCACGCAGCGCGGCAACTGCCTTGAGCTGCGCGAATCGTCCCATGAACTCGATGAAGCTGTCAAAGAGTTTTTGTCGATTCATATAGTCCCCTCCTATTTTTCCCCATTCGGTACCAGATGGCGATGTGTCCGAGAAGCGTCTGCTATCCCAATGCTCCTCAAGAACAATGACATCATAACAAAGGCGCTCTTTCCGCTCAATAAGAGGAGAACAATAAGAAACAATGCTGTTTCATTTTTCTTTCATGAAAAGTGCTGCCTGTAACAGCGCTACAAAAAAACGCCCCAGCAAGCGCTGAGGCGTTTTGGTCAAAAACAATCAATAATGGAAATGGCCGTTGAGCCATTGTTCTTTTTTCTTCGCGTCGGAGAAATCGAGCCGCGTCATGAGGACGGCGAAAAGGAGATCCGTCACATACTTCGCGCCGAGCAGGAAGATGCGCGGGCCGAGCTTCTCCATGGTATTGACGGTCGCGACGGGGAACGTTACGTCCGCGAGGGAGGCGAGCGTGCTCGAGGGAGCCGATGTGATCAGCAGCCGTGGCACGGAGCGCAGGCGCAGGAGGTGCGCGATGTCGATGAGCATGCGGTTCTCCCCCGTGCGGCTGATGAAGAAACTGACGTGGCCCTTCTTCATGCCCGCCGCGGAGAGGTACTGCATTGTCATCGCCGGATGCACCGTCGTTCCCTTGTTCGCCATGAGGAATCCAGAGGCGGCCATCTGCGCGATATTGAGGTTCTCATCCATCGCGTAGAAGTCGATGTGCTGCGCCTTGGAAAGCAGGGCGAGCGCGCGCATGAACTGCGCCGCGTCGAGCATGCCCCGCGTCGAGCGGAGCGCCTCGACCTCGAGCCCTGTCACCTTGTCCATGAGCGACTGGACGGTATCGCGATCCGTCATGGAGAAATCCGTCACCTGCGGGTTGCGGATGCGCTCCATCATCTCCGCGAGGAACTGTACCTTGAACTCCGTATAACCGCCGAAGCCGAGCTTCTGGCTGAAGCGCACGATAGCCGCGGAGTTCGTATACGTCTCCTTCGCGAGCTGGCGCGTCGACATCCCGGCGAGCAGCCGGAAATTCTTGAGCAGGAAATCAGCGAGGATGCACTCGGACGGCGAGAAGCCCTCCTTCGCCAGCAGTTGTTCGACGAGATTCTTCATGCGGTCACGCTTTCATGCGCGGCACGACCATGTGGCCGCGCTCGATTTCCCTGCGATGGCAGTGCGGGCACTCGTTCTCGATGATGCCCGTGTAGCCGCAGACGGGGTCGCGGTCGACGGGGTGGTTGATGGAGAAGTAGCCCATGTCGTTGTCGTGCATGGCGCGGACGATGGCTTCGAAGGCTTTGACGTTCTTCGTCGGGTCGCCGTCCATTTCGATGTAGGCGATGTGGCCGGCGTTTTCGAGTGCATGATACGGCGCCTCGATGCGGATCTTGTCGATGGCCTTGATGGGATAGTAGACCGGCACATGGCTGCTGTTCGTCATGTACGTAGACTTTCTGGTTCGCGCGCTGGAACTGGCCGGCCGTGCTCTCGGCCGGCGTGCCGAACGTCGACCAGTTCATGTGTTCTTTCTGCGTGTAGTCGTCCGTGCGCTCGCGCAGATGGCCGACGATTTCGAGGCCGAGCTTCTGCGCTTCGGCGCTCTCGCCGTGATGATGGCCCGTCAGCGCGACGAGGCATTCGGCAAGGCCGCAGAAGCCGATGGAGTACGACGCATGCTTGAGGACGTCCTTGATGCTGTCCGTCGGCTTGAGCTTGTCGCTGTCCATCCAGACGCCCTGCCCCATGAGGAACGGATAATTGTAGACATGCTTCTGCTCGATGACGTGCAGGCGCGCAGGTAGTCGTGCGAGATGTCGATGTATTTGTCGAAGAGCTCATAGAATTTCCTGATGTCGCCCTTCGCTTCGAGCGCGAGTTTCGGCAGATTGATCGTCGTGAACGCGAAGTTGCCGCGGCTGCCGGATTCCTCCGGGCCGTTGATGTTGCTCATGACGCGCGTGCGGCAGCCCATCGTCGCGACGTAGCTGTTGTAGTCGCCTTCTTTATAATACTGAAGGTTGTACGGCGCGTCGAGGTTCACGAAATTCGGGAACAGGCGCTTCGCGCTCGTCTTGCATGCCTGCTGGAACAGGTCGTAGTTCGGGTCGCCGGGGTTATAGTTGACGCCGGCCTTGAGCTGGAAGACGGAAATCGGGAAGATGGCCGTCTCGCCATTTCCGAGGCCCGCCCAGATGGCGTTGAGCGTTTCGCGCGTCGCAAGGCGTCCCTCAGGCGACGTGTCCATGCCATAGTTGATGGACGAGAACGGCACCTGCGCGCCCGCGCGGCTGTGGAGCGTGTTGAAGTTGTGAATGAGCGCCTCCATGGCCTGATGCGTCTCTTCCTCGACGTCGGCGCAGGCGAGGCGGTAGATGGCCGCCGCATCGACATAGGCATCGCGCGTCGGCTTTCCGTGCTGCTCGAGGATTTTCGTCAGCGCGTCGCCGACGGCCTGGATGCCCTGCTTTGCGCGCTCCGTCTCCATGCTCTCCGCATAGCGGCAATTCGCAAAATCCACGAGTGCCTTGAAGTCCGTCTTGAACGGCTGCTCCGTGAGGAACTCGTCGGCCTCGAAGCGGTAGATCAGCGCTTTGCGCGCCTCGTCGACAACGGCCTTGCGGAACGATTTGCCAACGCCTTCGGCCATCGCGTAGTCGAAGCAGTTGATGGACTGGCCGCCGAACATGTCGTTCTGGTTGCTCTGGATGGCGATGCAGGCGAGCGATGCATAGGCGCGGATGCTGTTCGGCTCGCGCAAATCGAGAAGCCGCCATGGAAGAGCTTCAGCAAATCAATCTGGCAGCAATTGAACGTAATCAGCGAGAAATCCTTGTCGTGGATGTGGATGTAGTTCTCGCGGTCGGCTTTCGCAAAGCGGTCTTCGAGCACGTAGTTGTCGACGAAGTGCTTCGCGCCCTCGGCGCCGAGCTTCAGCATGATGCCCATCGAGGCATCCGTGTTGATGTTCGCGTTGTCGCGCTTGAGGTCGGAGTCCTCGGCCGGCGCAAAGAAGATGTCCTGATACGTCTCCATCAGGTGCTGCTGCGCCTTGCGGCGCTCCGTATGGCGCTGGCGGTACGTGATATAGCGTTTCGCGATATCGTAGAAGTCATACTTCATGAGCTCCTTCTCGACCATGTCCTGGATTTCTTCGACCGTGACATTCTCGCGCTCCTGGAAGTCCCATTCGACCTGGCTCGTGACTTCGTCGATGTCTTTCGCCGTCATCTGCGCATCGCCGTCGCTGTTCGCGCCCGCGATGGCATGATAGATCTTCTCCCGGTTGTAGGGCACTGTGAATCCCGTGCGTTTCGTTACCGTCTTCAGCATGGATTGCCGCGGCTCCCAGATATAGGAGCCGCTTTCCCTCCTTGTATCTATATATTGTGGTCTGCGTTTTGTCTGACAGGAATATATTGTAGCAGATGGCGGCGTCGCGTGCAATATCAAATTGACGAACGTTCGCGTTTCATGTAAAATATTCTGTGATAAAAAGACGCCTGTTTATAGGTAAGAAACTTAAAATTTCAGAAGGAAGAAACGTTCATGCACCTTTCGACTGCGCAGCAGGATACCTTGATCCGGCAGCTCGTCTACGCCGCGATTTATTTCCTCTGCCTCATCGCGTTCTACATCAACATCGGCCAGGACATGGGGGCCGGTTATTTTCTGCCCATCCTCGTGCCAATGGTCGCCGTGCTCATGCTTCAGCAACATGCGACGTCGCTGCCGCTCTTCACGAAAACGGGCCTCGTGCATCTCTTCGCCGGGCTCGGCTGGGCGACGGCGTTCCCGCTGCTCTATACGTGGACGTATAACAGCGTCTGGTATCAGTCGCTCATCTGCTTCGATGCCGTCATCGGCGGGGCTCACGGGCGTGCTCGCCAAAGCGCCGCTCAAAAAACTCTCGGCTGCACTGCTCGCCGTGCTCGACTTCCTGTTCCTCGCCGTGCCGTTCATCCAGTACGCGTACTACTGCATCGTCTGGCACTGCCTCTCGCCGGCCTCGCTCATGGCGCTGTATCTGACGAACTGGCGCGAGAGCATCGACTTCATCGAGTCGAATGTCGGCATCGTGCCAGCCTGCATCATCATCGCGGGCTTTGTGATCTTCCTCGCACTCGCCGCCCGCGTCAATTACGCTTTCCTCAGGAAGATGGCATCGACGCGCACGGACACGCGCTTCGGCACGTCGATGCTTCTCGTGCTGCTCGGCGCGGCCGCGCTGCTCTACTACCTGCCGCAGTCTTCGTTCGGCGAGCTCGTGACAGACGTCACGACGTATGTCGAGCAGACGCAGTCGTATGGCAATGGCCACGACGAACGCTACGAATCGCTCGACATCGACGGCACGCAGACGCTCCCGTCGCGAGCCCCAGGCACGGTCATCGTCGTCGTCGGCGAGTCGGCCTCGCGTGACTACATGCACGCGTTCACGCCGGACTTCCCGTACGAGGACACGCCATGGCTCGACAGCCAGCTCGGGAATCCCGATTTCAATGTCTTCACGAACGCTTATTCGTCATGGTCGCAGACCGTGCCCGTGCTGCAACGAGCGCTGACGGAGCAGAGCCAGTACAACGACAAGGAATTCTTTGAATCGACGTCGATTCTCGATGTCGCAAAAAAGTCCGGCTACACGACGTACTGGTTCAGCAACCAGGGACGCTATGGCCAGTACGACAGCGCCATCACGCTCGTCGCGAAGACGGCCGACCGCGCCGAATGGACGGACGACTCCTACAACTTCTCCGACAAATATGATGACACGCTGCTCTGGTACCTCACGCAGGTCGATCCGAACACGAACAACTTCATCGTGCTCCACATCATGGGCAGCCACATCTACTACAACAACCGCTACCCGACGGAGTTCAACCAGTGGCACGGCGACAGCGAAGTCACGTCGCCCGAATCGTACGCGAACAGCATCCACTACACGGACTACATCTTGTCGCAGGTCTTCGATTACGCGCAGAAGAACCTGAACCTGCGCGCCATGGTCTACTTCTCCGACCACGGCGAGAACCTCAAGATTTCGCACAACCCTGACGTCTTCTCCTACGACATGGTGCGCATCCCGATGTTCATCTACCTCTCGCCCGAATACCAGCAGGCGCTGCCGGGTCGCACGCGCGCCATCCGCTACCATCGCAGCCGCTACTTCACGAACGACATGCTTTATGATACCATCAGCGGGCTCCTGAATGCCCCGTCTTCGCGCTACATCGAGGCACAGGATCTCACGAGCCCGAACTACGCCTATACGCGTGCGAACCTGACGACCATGCTCGGCCAGCAGACGCTCACGGATGATCCGAAAGGCGGCACGGAACAAGGATTCTGATTCTATTCTGACGCCCTTGCACGTTACGGAGGGTTTCCCATGAAAAACGAACTTCTTAGAACCTTTATCACGGCCTACGACCTGCTGCCGACGGCCATCTGCTTCTTCCGCGCCGATGGCTCCGAAGAGCTGCTGTTCGCGAACCGCGCGGCGCTCGCGCTCTACCAGTGCGACGACCGCGTGACGTTCCGAAAGCATACGGGCGGCCATTTCCGCGGGCTCATGCTCGAGGACGACTACCGACCGCTCGAAGCGTTCACGCGCCACGGCACGGGCCGCGAGCACTACCTGACGTTCCAGTACCGCTCGCACCACCACCATATCCTGCGCGCGGAGGGCTATGTGCAGGCCATCGTACACCCAGAGTTCGGCGCGCTCTACTGTGTCACACTCTCCGACGTGAGCCAGCGCAGCGCGTCGCTTGAGAGCGACCAGGTCACGCAGCTCATGGGCATGCATGCGTTCTTCCGCCGCGTCGCGGACGGCACGTTCACGGACTACTGCCCCGTTTATTTCAACCTCACGAACTTCCGTCTCTACAACACGACGCACGGCATCCAGCGAGGAGACGCCTGCCTGCGCCATGTCGCGAAAGTCCTGCGAGAAGCCTTCCCGGGCAAGCTCCTCGCGCATCTCTCCGCTGACAACTTCGCCGTCTTCGCCGACACGAGCGACGCGCAGGAGCGCATCGAATACGCAAGTGAGCAGGTCGCGCTCTTCATCAATAATCCGAACATCGAGCTCAAGGCCGGCATCCGCATCTTCGACAATGATGCCGACGCCTCGCAGACGACGCGCGCCTTTGACGAGGCGAAGCTCGCCTGCGAGAGCATCAAGCGCGACGCGCATCTACGCCGTCTACAGCCCCGAAATGGGCCGCCAGCTCACGATGAAGAGCTACGTCCGCGAGCACTTCGACGAAGCGCTCGACCTCGGCTACATCAAGGTCTACTACCAGCCGGTCATCCGCACGCTGACGGGCAAGCTCTGCGGCTTCGAGGCGCTCGCGCGCTGGGAATCGCCGACGCACGGCCGCCTGTCGCCTGCCGACTTCATCCCCGCGCTCGAAGAGGCTCGCCTGATCCACCGCCTCGACGCCTACGTCGTCGAGCAGGTCGCGAAGCTCCACCACAACCTCACGTCGAACGACCAGCCGACCCTGCCCGTTTCGTTCAACCTCTCGCGCCTCGACTTCGCGCTCATGGACTGCCCGGCCGTCATCGAGGACATCGTGCGCCGCTACAGCCTGCCGCGCAGCCTGTTCCATGTCGAGGTCACGGAGAACGCGCTCGTCGAAAATGCCGGCCTCATCCAGGACGGCGTGCAGCGCTTCCGCGAGCTCGGCTACGAAGTCTGGCTCGACGACTTCGGCAGCGGCTATTCGTCTTTGAACGTCCTCAAGGACTACAAGTTCGACGAGCTCAAGCTCGACATGGCGTTCCTGCGCACGTTCAACGAAGCGAGCACGAAGATCATCCGTTCAAGCGTCTTCCTCGCAAAAGAGCTCGGCATGCACACGCTCGCCGAGGGCGTCGAGACGGCGGAGCAGGTCGCTTTCCTGCGCTCGATCGGCTGCGAGAAGATGCAGGGCTGGTACTATGGCAAGCCGCTCCCCTACGAGGAGTGCCGCCAGCAGATGCTCGAAGAGGGCTATGTCAATGAAACGCCGGCCGAAGCCTTCCTCTTCTCGGCCGCCGGCCTCGTCGATGTCACGGCAGCGACGCCGACCGCCCTCTGGCTCACGACGCCGGAAAAGGTGCAGGTCTTGCAGATGAACCAGCCGTATGCCAAGACGCTGTCCTATCTCAAGATCCGTACGGAAGAGGAAGCGAGCCGGGGGCTTGCCAATCTGCCGACCCCAATCCGCGAAAAATTCCAGGGACTCGTGCGCAAGGCCGTCGCCTCGCGTCAGCAGGAGACGCTGACGTATGTCGATAACGGCTTCTACATGCGCGTCAAGCTCCAGACGATCGCCTCGGTCGGCAAGACGTGCGTCCACCGCGCCGAGTTCTACAACATCACGGCGGACAAAGCGACCCGCGAAAAGGATTCGGAAGACCTCGACAAGATTCTCCGCATGATCCTTTCCGCCTATGACGGCGTCTACTACCTCCAGCCCGCCCGCGACCGCGGCGACGTGCTCGTCTCCATGATTGCGTCGGGAAAATCGGGACAGTCGTTCTATGGCCTGTCCGCCATGCGCCACAGCTTTGCCGAAGGCCACCTCCACCCGGCCGACCGCAAGCGCTACATCGACTTCCTCCAGCCCGAGAACATCTACGCCATCGCGGGCCGCTCCGAGCGCTCGCTCGCCGTCTCCGGCTTCCGCGTCCTGCGCGCCGACGGCAGCTACATGTGGATGAAGTTCACGTTCTTCGTGCTCGACCGCCAGCCTGGAAAGCCCTACCTCCTGCTCGTGAGCCGCAACGCGCTCGCCGAGCAGCCAGGCTATCAGGACTTCCTGCGCCTCATCTACGAAGGTACAGGCCTCGACAAGGATCTCTGCAACCAGGACGAGAGCAATCACCTGCTGCCGCTCTGGCGCTCGTTCCTCCAAAACACGGAGCTCAACCTGTTCTGGAAAGACAAGGACCGCCGCTTCCTCGGCGCGAGCCGCGCGTTCCTCGACTACTACGGCTTTGACTCCATCGACGCCATCCTCGGCAAGACGGACGAGGAAGTCGGCTGGCACATCGACGACAATCCGTTCCACGACGACGAGGACGACGTCATCCACAAAGGGCGCGTCATCCGTGGCGCCGTCGGCCACTGCCTCATTGGCGGCGAGCTCCACACCATCCGCGCATCGAAAGCGCCGATTTACGAGAACGGCAGGATCGTCGGCCTCATCGGCCATTTCGAAGACGTCGATGCCGCTGCGCAGAAAGACGACATGAAGCGCAACATCTTCCTGACCGACCCCGTGACGGGCCTCATGGGATATCGCGGCATGCTGATGTCCGGCCTGCAGTACGTCGACAACTACCGCAAGAACGGCGAGGATTTCACAACGCTCGTCATCGACATCCCGGCATTTGACCAGCTCCACCAGGTGCTCGGCGACGACGCGCAGAAAAAGCTCCTGAAGCACATCACGGACGTCCTCACGAGCGTCATGCCGCCATCCTCCGCCATCGCGCATATCGGCAGCTGCACGTTCTTCATCTTCCAGAAAGACATGAGCGACGACAGCTTCCACGAATGCATCACGAAGGTCACGGACGACATCCATGCCATCCACGAAGTCGACGGCTTCCCCTGCACGCTCTATCCGCATTACGCGACGGCGCACGGCTCGGAAGCGCTGAGCTTTGACGCGCTCCTCGAGCTCCTGATGGAACGCCTGAAGGACGCCAAGGAGCAGAACTACGGCCCGTCCGTCTACGTCGGCAACCGCATCGCATTCGACCGCGAGTGCTTTGATGATTTCAATGAATGTGTCGCCATCATCGACCCCGAAACATACGAGCTCGCCTACTGCAACAAGAAGGTGCTCAGCATCCTGCAGCTGCCCGAAGACATGCCGTATCAGGGTGCGCACTGTTACGAGCTCATCTACGGCCACACAGCGCCTTGTGACAACTGCCCGAAGGAACGTCTCGCGCGCGGCCGTTTCCATACGCAGCTCCATCACAACGAGTACGCGGGCTGCGACCTGCTGATGCGCAACACGCTGATCCCATGGCGCGGCAAGAGCTACATATTCGGCCTCGGCCTCGACCTCGGCGACTACGAGGCGCTCCAGAGGGAGCAGAACACCGTCGTCCAGCGCGAATCCGCTGCCAATGACGCCATCCGCGTCGGCATGCGCGACCCCGAGCCGACATCCGGCCTGCAGAAAATCCTCACGAGCTATGGCCGCCGCTTCGGCTGCGACCGCGTGCTGTTCTGCGAGGAAAAGCGCGACGACATCCGCCTCGCCTACCGCTGGGAAAGCCCGGACATCCTGCCGCTCGCGGCAGATTTCGCGCCCGTCCCGCGCCGCGAAGTCGCACATTTCTACGAGCGCTTCGCGCACAAGAACACGTTCGTCGTCCGCAACTTCCACGAATATTGGCGCAAACATCCGCAGGATGCGCCGCACATCCCGAACCTCCAGAGCGCCATCCTCTCGCGCGTGAGCCTCGACGGGCAGGCATACGGCCTGCTCGAAGCCGTCAATCCGCCTGCGGAACAGATGGATGATGCCGCGCAGGTCCTCGCGACGCTTTCGCGCTTCGTCGCCATCCTGATCCGCAACCGCGACGTCATGCGCCGGCTCGACCGTGCGGGCAAAGTCGACCAGATGACGGGCATCTACAACCGCCGCGGCCTGCTCGAATCCGTCGAGCACCTGATTCCCGACGTCAGCTATGCCATCGTCTTCCTCGACGTCAACGGCCTCAAGCACACGAATGACACGCTCGGCCACAAGGCGGGCGACAAGCTCATCCGCGGCACGGCCTCCATCCTGCGCTCTGTGCCATCCGCCGCAACGTTCCGCATGGGCGGCGACGAGTTCCTGCTGCTCAAGCGCATCGAAAGCGAAGACGAAGTCCCCGCGCTCCTCGAAAAGCTCCGCCAGCGCTTCCGCGACGCCGACATCAGCACCGCTCTTGGCGCCACCGTCGTCCGCGCCCCCATCGACGACATCGACGCCGCCCTCGCCAAGGCCGACGCACAGATGTACGAAGACAAGAAAAAACATTACGAGTCCCGCCACGAACGGGAGTGAACGATTGCCAATAGCCCCAAGCCCCCTTCCCAGAGGGGGGAGGGCCACGAAGTGGCAGGGGGAGTCCCCTGCACAACATGACAATCAAAAAAGACGTGACGTCCGCGGGTGCGATATCGCACTCAAAGACGTCACGCCTTTTTCTTTCAAAATTTCACAGCACTCAGCTTGACATGTGTTTCCCGTCCCGCCTCGACCGTCACCTTCTGCACAACGCAGCTTTTGACACCGACGAGGAACAGCATGTACTCGTCGGGATGCGGCAGGCGGCCTTCGAGTTCGAGCCGCGCTTCACGCTCGGCACGTCCCTCGTCAAACGGCTTGCCGAACGGATCGAGATTCACGAGATAATACGTCCCGACGGGCACGTCCGCAAAGCGGTACGCCCCTTTTGGGTCGGACGGCGCGAAGTAGATGGCCGCGCCCGACGGAATCTTGCCCTCGCGATACCAGGCCGAGATGGCCGCATCGGGAATCTTTGAAAAATCGACGGCCGTCGAAATCAGCCAGTTTTCCGCCGTGACCTTCGGCCGCGAATTCTTCGGTGCGCTGACATCCCAGCTCACCGTCCCCGATCCGAGCACGGTATCCGAGCGAATCTGCATGGCCCGCTCCGTCCCTTTCACATGCGTCGAGCCCGTCACCGTGCCGGTCAGCGGCGCGGTCATCCCCGATGATACAAAGACTACGATGAGAAAGCAACTCATCGCAAAAGTTTTCCAATGCAATAACTTCAATCTCATCACCATCCATCTAATATTGACATTTGCTTATACCACAGCCCCCCTCACAGAGGGGGGACGGGCCGCGTGAGCGGCGGGGGGAGTGTCGAAGGTAGGCCCACACAAATTCTGTACTTCTTGCCTGCGAAGGTGCTTTTTATTTCACCCTCGCCAGAATTGCCACGGTCGCGAGGATGCACGCGCTCCCGAAGAAATCCATCGCCACGAAGCTCGTGCCGAACAGCACGACGGACAAGATGATGGCCGTCAGCGGCTCGACGGACGCGAGCACGCCCGCCTCGCTCGGCTGGATGTAGCGCGTGCTGCTCAAATACAGCCCGAACGCCGCAACCGTGCCGAACAGCACGAGGTAAGCGAGCGCGAACGCCGATGTCATCGTCCATGTACCGCTCACAAGCGGCGGCTGGAGCACGAGCACCGTCGCGATGCCGCCAACGAACATGCCCCAGCCGACGATCAGCGAGGCGCGCCATTCGCGGATCATGCGCTTTGGTGCCATCGTATAAATCGCGCCCGTGATGCCAGCGCCGACGCCCCAGAGGAATGCGGGCAGCGGAATCGCCATCGTGCCGAGATCGCCGTGCGTCACGAGGAAGAACGTGCCGAGCATCGCGAGGACGACACAGCCAACCTGCACGCCGCTCGGCGCCTTGCGATAGCGCAAGACCGTGTAGATGACCATGAACGCCGGCATGAGGTATTGCAGCACCGTCGCCGCCGCCGCATTGCCGTAGCGGATGCTCGCAAAATACGTATATGACACCGCCATGAGCCCGAACACGCCGAAAAACAGCAGCTCGACCACATTCTGGCGCGATTTCCAAACGTGGAAGATGTCCCCGTGGTGGCTCATCGCATCCATCAGCAGCAGGATGAGCCCGCCGAACACGAGCCGCACCGTCACGATCCATTCCGTCGCAAACGATGCGTCCTGCAGCAGGTACTGCCCGGCCACGCCGGAGCCGCCCCAGAATACGCCGCCCGTCACTGCGCACGCAATTCCCTTCTGCCGGTTTGTCATGGAATCACCTCGCTGTTACTTTTCCTCTGCTTTCTTCTTCAGCATCTCCACAATCGGGTCGAGCTCATCATTCATGACGAACTCAATTTCGCCCTTGTCGACGGCCGCTGCGAGATCCGGGTCGATCGGCAGCTGGCAGTACGTCTCGATGCCATACTTCTTCGCGATTTCCTCGGCATGGCTCTTGCCGAAGATATGATGGATCTTGCCGCAGTCCGGGCATTTGAAATAGCTCATGTTCTCCACGAGCGCGACGACCGGCACCTTCATGAGGTTCGCCATCGTGATCGATTTCTCGACAATCATCGCGACCTGCTCCTGCGGCGACGCCACGACGATGATGCCATCAATCGGCAGCGACTGGAACACCGTCAGCGGCACGTCGCCCGTTCCCGGCGGCATGTCGACGAACATGTACTCGACCTCGCCCCAGACGACGGTCGACCAGAACTGCGTCACCGTATTGCTGATGATGGGACCGCGCCAGACGACCGGGTCCGTCGTCTTCTCGAGCAAGAGGTTCATGCTCATGACTTCGACGCCCGTGCGGCTGATGACCGGATAGAGATGCTCCGCATCGCCCGTCGCATGCTCCTTGAGGCCGAACGCCTTCGGAATGGACGGCCCCGTGATGTCCGCATCGAGGATGGCCGTCTGATACCCGGCCTGCCGCGCCTTGGCGTAGACCTTCTTGACCTTCGACTGCGCATTCAGCGGCGCCTTGAGATCCTGCTGCTCCTGCCGCGCACCGCACATCTCGCCGCACGCCGAGCAGTCATGGTTGCAAGTTTCTTCGCTCATGATATGAAAAACCTCCTGCTATTGCATTTTTACACATGTATTTAGTATAACAGAAAACTCGGAGAAATGGCAGATACTATGCAAAAGAATAGCGGCAGAACACTCATGCAAAGCGTTCTGCCGCTTGATGATCTATCTTATCCTTCCATGCCAATCTGGCAGCTTTTCATGACTTCGAGCGCCGCGGCGTGTTTTTCTGGCGTGACGCCGGCGCAGCAGGCGGGGTCGACGGTGATGGGGAGCTCGGGCATGGCGGCTTTGAGCAGGAGCGCATTCGAGATGACGCAGATGTCCGTGCAGAGGCCGACGAGCTCGATGCTTGCAATCTCGCCAGCCGTATCACGCTGATGAAGCTCATGCGCGAGCATGACGCTGCCGAAGGTCGGCTTTTCATAGACCTTCGAGCCGTGCTGCTGCTGGAGCTCCGCAAGCGCCGGAACGAGCTCCCAGCCTTTCGTGCCCTTGATGCAGTGCGGTACGGGCAGATTCTTCCCTTCCTGCGTCTCGAGGTAGTTCTCCGGATGCGTATCCTTCGTATAGATGACATCGCCGTCGAACGTACGGACTTTCTCGAGCAGTACCGGCAGCATGGCCTGCGCCTCTTTCGTGCCGAGCGCCCCGTCGACAAAATCATTCTGCACATCGATGACAAGCAAAATCTTCTTTGCCATAAACCTTCTCCTTTATGCCTTTACGCCGGAATATCGACATTCGCGCCGCGGTATTTGTTGTCGGCGTCGGATTCTTTCATGTCCTGCTGATAGGGGTTTGTTTCATTATAATAGCGGATCTGCGTCGTCGTCTCGCCGCCGGAGATGTACGTGCGGCCGCACTCAGGGCAAACGGCCGTCTTGAGGCGCACGCTGGCGCGGACGACTTCGCCACCTCTGTCTTTTGCTTTCTGGTAAGCATTCGAGACGTGCTCCTGCTCGTGGCTCATGACGACGGAAGCCGCGTTGCCCGGGTCGATATGGCCGGCCGCCTTGAACGAGACCATCTCGTCGGAGCCGTCCTGATACTTGCGGCGCTTGCAGGTCTCGCATTCCTCCGGCGTCGACTTGTGTCCGCTCGCCTTGGCCCGCCGTTCCTCCGGCGTAAGGTCTTTGTCGTCTTTCAGGCGGACATCGTTCGTCGCGCTGTTCTTGCTGGTGTCGTCCTCGGGCTGCAAGGGATTTGTCGCGTTGTTCGACAGAGGATTGTCATCCGTCCCCTGCGCATTCTTCGTTCCATTCGCGCTCGTGCTGTTCCAGTCATAGGGCGACACATTCGTCCCATACGAGCCTGCGGATGAGATTCCAAAATCCATTTTGGACACCTTCCTTCCATAGAGAGACTTCTTTTCTTCTATTGTAGGGAAAATCCGTCTGTTTTTCAAGCAAAAGATAAAAAATAAGGCATCTCGCAGTTTGTTTTTGCGAGATGCCTTCGTCGGGAATTTACGATTTATCTGAGAGTGCTCCCTACTACTCCCCCTGCCGCTGACGCGGCCCTCCCCCCTCGTTGAGGGGGGGCTGAACATCAAGAGAGGCTTTCAACGGGAGCTGTGTCTTCGAGCTGGCCTTTGAGATCGTGGTCGGTCATGGCGCAGACGGAGGAATCCGACCAGACGTTTTCGGCCGTCTCGATCATGTCGATGATCGTGTAGATCGGCAGGATGACGCCCATGAGGCCGAGCGGCGCACCGATGGAGCTCATGAGGGAGAGCGTCAGGAAATAGCAGCCCATCGGGACGCCGGCATTGCCGACAGCCGCGAGGACGGCGATGAAGAGCCAGGTGATCATCGTGCCGATGGAAAGGTCAAAGCCGGCGTTCTGCATGACGAACAGCGAGGTCACGAGGATGAACGCCGCGCAGCCATTCATGTTGATCGTCGTGCAGATCGGCAGCACGAAGCGCGAGACGGTCGGATTGACCTTGAGGCGGCTCTCGGCCGAGGCAAGCGTCACGGGCAGCGTGCCGGCCGAACTCTTCGTGAAGAGCGCGACAGCGAGTGCCGGCGCCATTTTCTTGAAGACGTGGACAGGGTTGAGGCCGCGCGCCACGAGGAAGAGCGGCAGGACGATGAAGAACTGGATGGCATTGCCGCCGAGCACGACGGCCGTGTACTTGCCGAGCGCGCCGACGATGACGCCGGCCTCAATCTGCGCGGAAAGCTGCGCCGAGAACGCGAGGATGCCGAGCGGCAGAGCCCAGAGCAGTGCGCGGATCAGCGTGAAGAGCAGTTCCTGCCCGCCGAGCAGCACTTTGAGGAGTGCCGCGCGGTTCTCCGTCTTCGGCATGAAGGCGAGCGCGAGGCCGACGGCCGCCGCAATCAACATGACGGAGAGCACGTTGCCCGCGAGGAACGGCTGCAGGAGATTGTTCGGGATGACGGAGAGGAAGTGGTCGTAGTACGAGAGCGAGCCGAGCTTCTGCATCGGAACGTCAGCCGCACCAGCGCCGATGATGTCGGCCGGCAGGTTGCCCGGCGCAATCCAGAGATAGAGCACGAGGCCGACGGCGGCCGCCGAAATCGTCGTGAGCAGCGTGTACGTCACGGCATGGGCGAAGATGCGGCCCGTGTCCTTTTCGGCGCCGAGGCGCGCGAGCGTCGTGATGACGGCGAGCGCGATGGTCGGCACGGCGATGAACTGGAACAACCGCGTGAAGACGGTCGCGATGAAATTGAAGAGATCGTTGAGCGCCTGGATACCGAGCCATCCGAGGATGGCGCCGACAATCAGCGCGCCGAACCAGAGCACGAGCTGGCGCTTCTGGTGCGACTGGTGGCTCCTGAGCGCTTCCTGTGCGGCGGCTTCCACATTGTCATGGTTTTCCTCTGACATAAAGATTCCTTCTTTCCGCATTCGAGTTTGCATATATGATTGCTATGTGTTGTATTATAGCGAGCGTTTGTTACTTTGTCAAGCAGAAAAAATCTTCTGCATCCGCAACTTGTGCCAAGTGTCCTTTTTTCGTCAACGCCCTTGCGCAACATGGGTGATATATGGTTTAATGGGGTAACAAACGATTGTTCGCAGATGCGAGAAAGGCGCGATTCCCTATGAAAGATTTTTCCATCGAAGTCCACGGAGCGCATACGTATGACGCGACGGGCGCCATCAGCGAGCCCATCTACCTCTCGGCGACGTTCCGCCATCCCGGTTTCAAGAAGAGCACGGGCTATGACTACGGCCGCGTCGCGAATCCGACGCGCGACGAGCTCGAATCGGCTCTGACGCTCTTGGAGCGCGGCGGCCGCACCTGGGCGATGAGCTCGGGCATGGCGGCCATCAACATCGTCTTCATGCTGCTCTCGGCAGGCGACCATATCGTCTTCTCGAACGACCTCTATGGCGGCACGGTGCGCCTCGCGAACGAAGTCTATGCAAAGTACGGCATTGAGGCGACGTATGTCGATACGTCCGATCTCGCGGCCGTCAAAAAAGCACTGCGCCCAACGACGAAACTCATCTACATCGAGACGCCGTCGAACCCGATGATGATCATCAGCGACATCCGCGCGCTCGCTTGTTTAGCGCATGAAAACGGCGCGCTGCTCGCCGTCGACAACACGTTCCTTTCGCCGCACTTCCAGAAGCCGTTACCACTCGGTGCCGACATCGTTCTGCACAGCGGCACGAAATACCTCTGCGGCCACAACGACGTCATCGCCGGCTTCCTGACCGTCCGAGACGCGGAAAGCCGGCTCGCCGAATGCATCCAGCGCCTCGTCGTCTCGTCGGGGCCGAACCTTTCGAC
>CACZFT010000074.1 GCA_902780535.1 uncultured Selenomonas sp.
GCACGAAATTCGTGAAAAGTCTATTAACAGACTGGTTTGCTTCTCAAAGCAGGTATGTACAGGGATTGCTCGGAAATTTGGCGTGGGAAAGTTGAGTAAAAATGTTGAATTACAAATTTTTGCATTTGGAGATAATAGCATTGAACGTTGTCCCAACGCAATTTTCTGGCTTCTGTCAATAACTGCTGCTATCCCCAGGATCGCACCTTCGCGGGTATAAACAATATCGCCTTTTTGTGGCTTTCTTCTTTTTATTCTCTCGTTATATTCCGCCTCTGAAATATATTCGAGTTCATCCCACAGCAATTTATTTTTCTTTACAATGGTTGTTCTGATGCAACCATACCCTGTATTGTTCTTCAAATAATTCGGTGTAGAGTGCGGACAGTCAACAATCGCATTACATAAACTATCCAGCGAAAATCGCACCCAATTATTTTTCCCAACGATGGGGTCGCCGAACATCTCCACAAACCGCGACCGCACCAGTTCGTCGAGCAGCGTCAGGACGTGCTGGCGGTTCGAAATGGCACCATCGATTTCCTGCAAAACAGCAACGATTTTTTCCTGCACAGCCGCATCATAAAATGCGACAGGAATTTCATCAAAAACTTTTTTCGTCAGATGCTTCATCGTCGAGCCATGCACGAGACCGGCCGCTTTTTTCAATGCATCCGCCGCAGCATATTTGAAATAATTTTGATTGACACGTTCCTTGTCGAACACGACCTTGAAAATATGCTGGTTGAGCCATCCCTCCGTCTGCTTCCATTCGTAAACGCCGATGCTCGCCGACCAGGAAATCAGGATGTCGCCAGCATGCACCCGATATTTTTCATCGAGCCCGCCAGCATAATAATGAACCTCCGACATGCTGCCCGTCAGGTTCTGGATGCGGATGATGGGTGCGCCACTCGCCGACCAATCCGTCGGCTTGAACGCATACCCATTGACAAACGTCGCCAAGTCACCCATATTTTTCCAAGCACGCTTCATCCCAGCATCCCCCGCACGTTTTTCTCCTGCATCCAATTTAAATTTGCACGAGGATTTTTTTCTGCACGTCCATCGGTATCTTGAGCAACTCCATCGCACGTTGCGCATCGCAATGCAAGGATGCCATGAGCGCACGAACATTATCCAGCATGGCTTCGATTTTTCCTTCCTTATGGGCATCGCGTAAATGCATTTCGTACGTCATATAGCTCATCCTTTCCTCTTCACTCTTTTTGACCTCTTTAATACGCTGGTCGATAGCTTGTACCAACGAATTCGAACCAAGAAGGCCACTATTCACATAATCCATGAAAGCCCGCAGCTGGGGCGAAATATTTTTCTCTTCCCCACGTGTATTGAGAAAAATTTTGACAGCTCCATCTTCCAGTCGCAAAGTTGCATCATGTTGACACAAATTTTCAAAGCAGTACAGATGCCATCCACGCCCAAACGGATCGAATGGGCAAATGAAAATAACAAGCGTCTTACGGAGCTCAACATAATCTTTGCCCTGTGCCAAAATTTCTGCATCCATTTGTGATTGATAGTATCGCATCCTTTTCGGCAGAGCATCTTCCGCATCTTGCCTCACCTGCATCTCCACATCATAAATCGTATGTGCCTCATCTTCTACATATACATCCAACCGCACCCCCTTGCTCATGTAACCAGCCTTGAGCGACAATTCTTCTGCCAAATAGCGGATGTCATGAATTGGCTGATTGAGAATCACCTCAAGCACACCTTTACAGAGTTCTTTGTTCTTCATGACTGCCTTGAACATGAAATCATCTTGAATGGTCAAATCTTCCCATGCCTTGAATACAAATGGCATATGATCGCTCCTTTTACCCCAGCATCTCCCGCAGCTTCTCCATCTGCTCGCCGTACTCGAGATCCGCCTCGCTGATTTTCGTCAGCAGTTCTTCCGTGCTCGGATATTCGACCGGCACGTATTCGATTTCCTTGTACTTGTTGAGCGAGAGGTCATAGTCATTGTCGCGGATTTCCTGCACGGGGACGAAGAAGCTCTGCTCCGTGCGCTTGCGGCTTTCTTCGTTTTCGAGATGGTGGAAGCGCTCGATGATGTCATGAAGGTCGCTTTCGCCCGTGGGCTGGCGCTTGTCGTCGAGGCTGTAGCCATCGGCATGCATGTCGTAGAACCAGACTTTGTCCGTCGTGCCTTCGCCTGCACGGCCGATTTTCGTGAAAATCAGGATGGCCGTGCTGACACCAGCATAGGGCTTGAAGACGCCGCTCGGCATGGAGATGACGGCTGTGAGCTTGTTTTCATCGACGAGCACGCGGCGGATTTCCTTGTGCGCTTTCGACGAGCCGAAGAGCACGCCGTCCGGCACGATGACCGCCGCGCGGCCGCCGATCTTGAGGATGCGCAGGAAAAGCGAGAGGAACAGCAACTCCGTCTTCTTCGTTTTCGCGATGGCGAGCAAAGAATCCGCAACGGCCGATGCATCGAGCGAGCCCTTGAACGGCGGATTCGCGAGGACGAGCGTATAGAGACCCGCATCCTCGTTCTTGGCAGAGAGGCTGTCCTTGTAGGCGATGTCAGGATTTTCGACGCCGTGCAGCAGCATGTTCATCGCGCCGATGCGCAGCATCGTACGATCCATATCATAGCCATGGAACATCGCCGTGTGGAAATGCTTCGAAAATGCCTTGTCGCTCGAAAGCTCGTCGCCGTAGTGGTCGCGCAGGTACGACTGCGCGCTGACGAGAAAGCCCGCACTGCCCATGGCGGGATCGACGATGATGTCCGCCGGGCGCGGCGCAGCGAGCTCGACCATCATGTCGATGATGTGGCGCGGCGTGCGGAACTGGCCATTCGTGCCCGCCGTGGCAATCTTCGAGAGCAGATATTCGTAGAGGTCGATGCCGTCGATAATTTTGACGAGCATGGCGGGCGTCGGGATTTTGAAGACGGCATCGCCCATGTATTTCGCATAGGCCGAGTCGCCATCAGGATGCAGCTCCTTGATGAAAGGGAAGACGCCCTGCTCGAGGATGCGGTAGACGGCCTCGGCCGAGCCGAGCTCTTTGAAATGGCTCCAGCGGTAATCGTCATGCCCCGCAAAGATGCCTTCGTACGGCAGGCCGAACATGACGGCGTTTGATTCCTTTTCCGTCTCGACATCGTCGAGCTGCTTGATGAACAGCAGGTACGTGAACTGCTCGATGACTTCGAGCGGGTTCGTGATGCCTCCGGTCCAGAAAACCTCCCAGATGCGATCGACCTTGTTCCGTTCTTCTCCCTGCAGCATGCGCTTCCCGCCTTCCCTAAAATCATTTTTTCCTGAATCTCACATTACAGCTGCGTATACGCGATTTCTGCATCGACTTCGGGCGGCACCGAGCCCGACAAGCGCTGGAGCTTCGACCGCAGGAAGCCGAGCGTCTGCAGCTTCGACTTCTCATCGGCCATCCATTTCGAGATCAGCTGCGTATACTGCGGGTTCGAGGACAGTGCCTCTCGGTACGCCTGCGAAAACGTGCAGTACTTGAACAGGATCAGCCGCGATACTTTGTTCAGGCGCGCCATGCCCGTCGATTCGCTCCGGACGAACGTCTCATACTCCGAGATGAACACGTCGCGATAGCTGTTGCGGTGGCGCTTCAGCGTCTCTTTCACCTTTTCCTTCAGCGCGGCGGAGAGGTCGTGGTTCTTCTTATAGAACTGCAGGTAGCCGATATAGTCCGACGTCAGCGACTTGTTCTGGACATCGGCATAATGGACGCCCTCGATGCGCTTGCACATCTCCCAGCGGAACTGCGCGCACATGTTGAGCACAGTGTCCTCGAGATTGCCCGAATGGAAGATCGACAGCACGAAATGCGCCGGCGTCTGCCGCTTGCGCCCCTCGATTTCCTGCCACATCACGCCGCGGCTGCCGAAATTCGGCATGAGGATGACATACGGCAGCACCTCGACATGATACTCGAAGCGCTGGATCTTCCATTTCATGTAGCTCGTCAGCGCCGGGCGGTAGAAGCAGCTGAAATCAATGGAACGCACCTTGTCAAGCGCCGCGCGCACAACCTTCGGCGAAGCGAAGCACTTTTCAAGCGGGCGGTTGACCTGCTCGGCAAAGAAAATCGGCACGAACGACAGGATGCTGCCATACGTCATCTTGTCGGCCTTCGCGATCATGTTCGCGAGCTCGAAATGCACCATGGCCTTGCCGTCCGTCTGCAGAGCCTCGGCCTGCTTGTCCGTGAGCTCATGCGTGCGCACCTTCTCGCGAAGGCTGTCCGACCAGTCCATGTCGAACTCATCCTTCGACGGCGGCACCTCGCCGTTGTAAATCTTTTTCAGCCAGTCATACGTCGTCAGGATGCGGCCCTCGGGGTCGTCCTCCCAGAGCAGGGCATAGCGATAAAGCGCCTTCGTGTTGTCGGCTCCGGCCAGTTTTTCATCCACGAAGCCGAACAGGAAGAACATCTTGACCTCGGCCGGGATTTCCGCCGCCTGAAGGCTCTGGAAGAACGCCGCTTCGTAGATGGTATAGAAATTCTCGGCGATGCTCCGGCGGAGACGGCGCATCGTATCCGTCTTTTCCGTCTTGCTGGCCGACTGGTAGAATGCCTGGACATCCGTGCGGAACTTTTCTGCCACGTCACGCCCCACGCCGGAAAAGGCCAGAATCGTATCGAGCGCGTTTTCGATAGCGGGCAGCTCGCCGCTGCCGGCATCGAGCGCCTCCTGCCGCTTTGCGTCCTCAAGCTTCGCCTTCTGCGTGCGGTATTCGCGCACGAAATCATCCGTCTTTTCCTGCACATCGCGGATGAAAGCCGTCATCTCGTCAATCTCAGGCTGCAGGCGCTGCGCCATCTGCGCTGCCAGCAGGATGTTGCCGACGCAGAAATTGATGTCCACAGGGTAATAGGCTTTGCGCAGCGTCTCGTCCTGCTCGTACCACGCCTGACAGAGGTCTGTCTGCCAGCTCGACAGGAGCTCCGGCTGCTCGGGAGGCTCCAGCGCCTCGACAGCCTCGTATTTCTGCGGTGCGACCATCATCGCCGCGCAGACGTTCCGATAGTCCGTATAGTCCGACTGCAGATCCAGCACGAGGCTGCGCCCTTTTTCATAGAGAGATTCCAGCACGTCGATGAGCTCGTTGAGGAGCGCCGCGCTCGCAGACGCCATGACCGGCGCAATGGCCGGCGTCGCCTTGATGGCCGTGACGAGGTCTTCCTCGCTGCTATAATCATACGAGAACAGCGTGCCATTTTCCCGCGCCGTATATGTACACGGATACGCCTCCCCCGCAGGGAGGAACGCTCCAAGGATCGTGCCATGATCCGCCTGCAGGGCAACCTCATCGCCGGATTGGATGGAGACGCTGCCCTTCAGCAGCAAATCCAGATGTTCGATGGCGTCCCCCTTCCTGTGCAAGACCTGCCCCTTCGTTACATCGTATTTCCCCATGATTTGTTCCACCTCATACCATATCGTTCATCAACGGTTTCCTTCTTATTTTATCACAGGATGAGATGCTTTGCCAAACCAAGACCATGGACTTCCGACTTGTTTTTCCGTCGGCAACTCGCTAAAATAGAGCCAACTGCAAGAAAGGAAGTCTTTGTTTGGACGCAACATATCTTCGCCTGCTCTTCGTCGTGACCGACCTCATCGCGCCGCTCATCGTCGGCTACATTCTGAAAGAACGCCACCTCATCACGCAGCGCACGAATGACCGGCTCATCAAGCTCAATATCTGGATCATCAACACGCTGCTGTCGCTCTTGTCGTTCTGGGTGCTGCCGCTCTCGTGGAGCCTGCTGCTGCTGCCGCTGTTCGGCTTTTACCTCGTGCTGTTCCCGGGCGCCATCGGCTATGCGCTCTTTGCGCGGCGGCTCACAGACTATCTCGACCGCGGCGCCTACGTCGCGAGCGCCATGCTCGCGAATCTCGGCACGCTCGGCGGCGTCTGCGCGTTCATCCTCTACAATGAGACAGGCTTTGCCTACACGCAGCTCATCGGCGCGTTCCAGAACATGCTGCTCTGCCTCGTCGTCTTCCCGTATTCGCGCTTCTGCCAGATGAAAGCAGCCGGGCGCACATCCGAGCACCACAGCCGCCTCAAAGACCTGCGCGACATGTTCCTGACGCCGAACCAGCTCTGCCTCGTCGGCATGATTGCCGGCTTCACGCTGAATGCCTGCGGCATCGAGCGTCCGGCCGAACTCGGCCCCGTATTCCAGAGTCTCGTCCATATCGGCGCATGGTCGGCCATGCTGCCGGTCGGGTTCCTCTTGAGTTTTGGCGCCGCGCGCAAAAATCTTTCTCGCATCAGGAGCCTGACGTTCCTGCGGTTCCTGCTCATGCCGATCGTGACATACTTCATCGTCAAGGCCCTCGTCGCCGACCCGATCCTGCGCCACACGATCATCATCCTCTCGTGCTGCCCGACCGCCATCAACGCCGTCCTCTCCTCGCGCCTCTACAAACTCAACGTCGACCTCGCCGCCACGAGCTTTCTCGTCACGACCGGCGCCTACCTCGTCGTCATCTTCCCGGTGCTGTTCTTTTTGATGAAGTAACTTCTTCTGCCAGGCCCCCTCTAGAGGGGGCTGTCAGCGAAGCTGACTGGGGGAGTAGTTAGGTGCTGGAGACAAACAAAAATGCGACCGTATCTAAGAAATATGCTTAGATAGGTCGCATTTTTTGTCAGGCTATCACACCCGACTACTCCCCCCGCCGCTCACGCGGCCCGTCCCCCCCTCAAGAGGGGGGCTGAAGGGAAACGGTATTATTCTGCATCCACTGCTGCTGCTTCGGCCTTCTTATTGCGGCGGTGCCGCAGGTACAGCACCGCGATCACGACGACGCAGACACCGACGAACACGAGGCTGGCTTCGTGGCCGATGGCCAGCATGACCTGCCAGCTCTTGCCGAGCATCATGCCCGCAAAGAGAATCAGCGCCGTCCAGGGGAGAGACCCCGCAATCGTGCAGAGGAAGAATTTCTTTGCATCGACATGCGCGAAGCCCGCGGGAAGCGAGATGAACGTGCGGACGACCGGCAGCATGCGGCTGATGAAGAAGTAATGACCATACGTGTCAACGAACGAGCGGCCGCCGTAATGGCCGACCGCATAGGCAAAAAACGAACCAGCAAGGCCGCCGGCCATGCCTGCGGCGAGCGCCCCGGCGAAACCGAGCTGGCCGTCAAAGATCAGATAGCCCGCAAAGCCCAGGATGAGCTCCGACGGAATCGGGATGCAGGCATTCTCTGCCGCCATCAGCACGGCAATCGCCACATACCCCCACGCCGCGATGAATTCCATGAAGTACACCGAAAACTGTTCCATAATACGGCCTTTCTCCTCCGATTTTTCCTTTCAAACACACAATGCTTTTCCGAATCTGAAACACATTATAGCAGGAATTCGTAAAAAAGCTATAACGCAGCGAAATTTTCTTGTCCCTGTTTACGCTTCTGTCAGCCGTTCCCATTTGGCATAGCGTTCTTCAATCTCGACCTGCTTCGCCGCATAGGCGTCGGCGAGCTGCTGGCTCTTTGCGGGGTCGCTCTGGGCGGCGGGGTCGTTCATTTCGTATTCGATGCCCTTGAGCTCGGCTTCGGCCATGGCGATTTCGGCTTCGGCGCGGTCGATCATTTCCTGGCGCTTCGTGTCGCTCATGCTCTGGATGCTGCCGCGCAAGGCGGCGTCCTTCTGCTTCTGCTCCGCATCTTCTTTTTTTGGGGCCGCTTCTGCCGCGCCTGCTTTCTTGCGCGCTGCGCGCTCTTTTTCCTTCGCGCGCTTTTCTTCGATTTTCGCGAGCCGTTCCTGCTCTTCGCGCTCTTCGGCCGCCGCGGCCTCTTCGGCTTCGACGCGCTCGCGATAGTAGCTGTAGTTGCCGTTATACTCGGTGATGCTGCCATTTTCGAGCACAAGCGTGCAGTTGGCCACTTTATCGAGGAAATAGCGGTCATGGCTGACGGCGAGGAACGTGCCGGGGTAGGCCATGAGGGCTTCTTCGATGGTCTCCTTCGCAGGGATGTCGAGGTGGTTCGTCGGTTCGTCGAGGACGAGGAAGTTCGCGCCCGTCAGCATGAGCTTGAGGAACGCGACGCGCGACTGCTCGCCGCCCGAGAGGTCGCCGATCCGCCGCAGGACGTCGTCACCGTGGAACAGGAACGCGCCGAGGTATTTGCGCGCCTGCTCTTCGTCAATGCCGAACGTGTAGGTGATTTCGTCAAGGATCGTGCTCTCGGGGTGCAGTGTCTCGTGCTGCTGAGAGAAATAGCCGATCTTGACGCGGCTGCCGATCTTGACGCGGCCCGTCGGCGATTCGAGCTCGCCGATCAGCACGCGCAGCAGCGTCGTCTTGCCCGCGCCATTCGGGCCGACGAGCGCGACGCCGTCACCGTTGCGGATCAAAAGATTCACATGGTCGAAAATCGCATGGTCGCCATAGTGCCACGAGACGTCCTCGAGTTCGGCCACGCGCTCGGCGCACTCTGGAGGCTTGTGGAATGCGAAGTAGTTGAACGTCGCGTCCTCGGGCGGCAGAACGATGCGCTCGAGGCGATCAAGCTGGCTCTGGCGGCCGCGCGCCTGCTTGCTCTTGATGCCCGCCTTGTAGCGGCGGATGTATTCTTCCGTCTTTCGGATGTGCTCCTGCTGCTTTTCGTAGGCCGACTGCAGCGCGGCGCGGCGGTCGTTCTTGACGCGCATATAATAGGTATAATTTCCTTCGTAGCTCGTGACCTGGCCGCCGTCGAGCTCGAGGATGCGCGTCGCGACGCGGTCAAGAAAGAAGCGGTCATGGCTGATGATCAGCACGCCGCCGTGGTAGCTCTGAAGGAATTTTTCGAGCCATTCGATGCGCTCGATGTCGAGGTGGTTCGTCGGCTCGTCGAGAAACAGGAAGTCCGGCTCGCGCATGAGCGCTTTCGCGAGGCAGATGCGCGTTTTCTGGCCGCCGGAAAAATGCTGAACGTCTTTCTTGAAATCGTCCTCCGTGAAGCCGAGGCCGTAGGCGATGCGGCGCAGACGGCTCTCGTAATCGTAGCCGCCGAGAATCTCGAAGCGGTTCATGACGCGGCTGTAATCATCGAGGAGCGCCGCGCCCTGCTCGCCTTCCGTGCCTTCGGTCTTCATGCGCTGTTCGAGCTCGGCTTTTTTCGCGCCGAGGGCCCGGATGTCGTCGAAGGCGTGCTGGAACTCTTCGTAGAGCGTGCCGCCCGCGAAGTCGGCCGTCTGCTCGACGTAGCCGATCGTGTCGTTGCTGTCCCACTGGATGCTGCCCGCGTCGTATTCTTCCTGCCCCATGAGGATTTTCATGAGCGTCGACTTGCCCGCACCATTCGCGCCGACAAAGCCGACCTTGTCCCCGCGCGCGACCTCGAACGAGACGTCTTTGAAAAGTTCGTCGATGCCAAAGGACTTTGCAAGGTTCGTGACCTTTAACGTACCCAAAAATGCTGCTCCTATCTACCAAACTTCAGCCTCCCTCATTGAGGGAGGGGGACCGCGAAGCGGTGGTGGGAGTAGTAGGATGCTGGAAACTGACAAGAATGCCTGCGTCACTAAAGTCCTTTAGCAACGTTTCGCATGCTTGTTTGTCTCCAGCACCCAACTACTCCCCCAGCCTCACTTCGTTCGGCAGCCCCCTCTAGAGGGGGCCTGCTCTCGTAAGTTACTTTCTTCCCTTTTTCCCTGTCGCGCCATAGTCCCTGCCGATGTTCACGACGGCCTGGTTGCTGCTGCCGCCGTCCATGATGACGCAGGGGAACGGCATGCCGTAGAAGACGTCCGTGTTGCGCGTCGATGTCGTGATGCTCGTCTTTTCCTTCGCATCCGTGCGGCCCGTCTCGACGCCCGAAATCTTGAAGCCCTTGCGCTTCAGGATGTCGGCGACTTCAGCGCCTGCGCCGTTGATGCCACTCGAATTGATGACCATGACGGTGATTTCCGACGGCTTCATCGGCTCCGTCTCGTCTTTCTTTTCGTCGTCGCTGTCGGCCTCGTCGGCCTTCTTCTGCTCGGCGCCCTTTTCGACCTTGAGGCCCTTCGGCAGGTCTTTCTCGTAGGCCGAGGCCGCGTCCTCAGCCGCCGACTTCATCTCCGGCGTGAACTCGATGCCGATTTCCTCGGCGAGCATCTGGCGGCAGGCCACGATGTCCGGAATCCAGTAGCTGATGTCCTCGTAGTACGCAGGCGAGCCCGGCACCATGTCGGCCGAGAGGCCCGCATCGTGGATGTCCTTGAGCCGCTGCGCGAAGTCGATCATCTCCGTGAGGCTCATGTCCGTCTTGACGGCGGGCGAGATGACTTTCGCGAGCACGGCCTTCATGAATTTCTGCTGCCGCCCGATGCGGCCGATGTCGCCCTCGCCATCGCGATAGCGCACGTACTGGATGGCCTTTTTGCCATCCATGTGCTGCTCGCCCGGATAGAGGTCGATGACGAGGCCGCCGTTGTCGTCCCACGGGTCTTCGTAATGCATGCGCTTCTCGACCTTGATGTCGACGCCGCCGAGCGCGTCGATGATGCGCGAGAACGCCTTCGTGTTGATGATGATGTAGTGATCCATCGGGACACCGAGGAGATTTTCGACGGACTTCATGCTGAGCTCGTGCCCGCCGAACGCGTAGGCATGGTTCGCCTTGTCATAGCCGTGCCCCTCGATGGCGATGCGCGTGTCGCGCGGCACGGAGAGGAGCGCTCCTTTCCCCGAGTCCGTGTCGATGGTCGCGACCATCAGCGTGTCGCTGCGGCCGACATCGTCTTCGCGCTGGTCGACGCCGAGGATCATGACATGCACGACATTCTCCGCCGTCATCTGTCCCGCTTCCGGCGTCGTGCCGCGCATGGCGCCCCGGAGCCCGAGATTGTTCCATGCATAGACGAGCCCTGCCACGATCACGATGAGCGCGATGACCCACTTGACTCTCCCCCAACTGCGCTTCTGCCGGCGCGTGCTTCTCATCGGCCGTCCTCCGTTCTTCCGATTTCTTTCTGAAAAATATCCGCTCTTGGAGCCTAACTGATTCAGTATACCATGAATGACGCGCCCGCGCCACAAAAAAAGGCACGCTTCTTTTGCGCGGCCTTTGGGAAATTTATGTGTTTTTCACGCAGGAAAGGAAGGAATTTCCTCCCCGTTTGGCGAATCTATGCGATGAAAGACTGAAACCGCGGCAGGGCGCATATCACTGCCGCATCGAGGAGGAAACATCCATGGAGAACGAGCCAAAGAAACTCAGGCTTCTCGTCTCGGACGATTCGAAGCTCTTACGGAAGAAACTGCGCGCAGAACTTGAGGCGCTCGGCTGCGAAGTCATCGAGGCGGAGAACGGCAAAGAGGCCATCATGAAAGACCTCAAGGACAAGCCCGACGGCATCATCCTCGACATCGTCATGCCGGAAGTCGGCGGCATCGAGGCGCTGCAGGTCATCAAGGAAGTGAGCCCGGACATCCCGGTCGTCATGCTCTCGTCCGCCGGCACGCCGCAGAAAATCATGAAGACGCTCAAGATGGGCGCCATCGACTTCATCCAGAAGCCTTACACCACGGAACAGATCACGAAAGCAGTGGAGAACATCCGCAGGAAGGCCGGCAAAAAATGAGTACGATCGAATACGCGCAACGCCTGCTGAATGCCGGCGAGCTTGAGGAAGCGGAGCTCGAAGGCATCTTGCAGGGTCGCGTGACCGAGCAAGCCCTTCGATCGCGCGGCAAGAAAGTCGACGTCGACACGCATCCCGCACGGACTGCCATGCTCATAGCGGCGAAAGCCGTCAAGGGCCTCGGAGAGACGCGGTATTATGCCGACTTTGTCGAGCTCTTCGTCGCATCCCTTGAACGCTTCCTGCACCTGTCCTGCATCCTGAGCCCCGTGCCCGTCTCGCAGGAAGAGCTCGCCGAGCGCCACCATGTCTGGGGCGTCGCGCAGCACATCACGGGCGACGTCAGCATGGTCGACGGCATCCTCGCAAAAGAACCCGTCTTCCTCGCGCTTGCGAGCAAGTACGCCGGCTTCGACCTCACAGAGATGGACGAGGACGCCATCGACGCACTCGAAGAATTCATCAACGTCGTCAACGGCCTCTACATCGTCGAGCTCGCGAACCACAAGATGGAGCCCGACCTCGAATACCCGCGCGCAGCAGAGAACGTCATCCCGCACGGCAGCCAGCAGCTCGCCCTGCGCGTCTACACCGAGGTTGGGAGCTTCCTCCTCGTGCTCTCGACGGACGCGTTCCTCTGATTGCCAGAGGCCAGAGGATGGTACAAAGAATATTTCAAAAAACGCTTGACAGCGTGCCCCGCAGCCTTTATAATAGTTTCTGTTGTGAGCGCACAGTTCACACGAGAACTGAATAGCATCTCATCTGAGAGCATTTGGAGAGTTGTCCGAGTGGTTGAAGGAGCACGCCTGGAAAGCGTGTATACGGGGAAACCTGTATCGAGAGCACTAGCGTGGCCGTCAAGGTCACGCTTTTTTGTATATCTGCTTAGGCCCCCTCCAGAGGGGGCTGTCAGTGAAGCTGACTGGGGGAGTAGTTGGATGCTGGAGACAAACAAAATGGAGAAAAAAATCCTTTTCTCAATCATGTTATCTTCATTTTTGACCCCTTTTTCGTCCAGTGCGCTGACGCTCTCACTGCCGAGCATCGGCGCGGAGTTCGCCTCAGGTCCCGACATCCTCGCCTGGATCCTCTCGGCCTACCTCGTCACGAGCGCCCTCTGCCTGCTGCCGATGGGAAAGGCCGCCGACATCTATGGCAAGCGCCGCATCTATCTCCTGGGTCTCGCAGGATTCACGGCGACGAATATCATCGGTGCGCTCGCGGCTGGTGTCGGCGCGCTCATCGTCATGCGCGCACTGCAGGGCTTCTTTGCGTCCATGCTCTTTGCAACCGGCATGGCCATCCTCACGCTCGTCGTGCCGAAAGAACACCGCGGCTTCGCGCTCGGCGCGAACGTCTCCGTCGTCTACCTCGGCCTCGCGACCGGGCCGTTCCTCGGCGGCTTCCTCAACTACTACCTCGGCTGGCGCAGCATCTTCGTTCTCATCACCGCGCTGACCGCTCTCGCGTGGGAGCTCGCACGGCGCTATCTCACGCAGGAATGGATTGCAGGCGGCGGCCGCCCGATGCTGCCGTTCCGCCTGCTGCGCACGAACCGCGAATTCCGCCTCTCGAATCTCACAGCCATGGTGAACTACAGCGCGACATTCGCCGTGAGCTTCCTGCTCTCGCTCTACCTGCAGGACGTGCTCGGCCTCTCGTCACGCGAAGCGGGATTCCTCCTGCTCCTGCAGCCCGCCATCATGGCCGCGCTCTCGCCCGCCTGCGGCCATCTCTCCGACAAGTTCCCCGCGCGCCTGCTCGTCTCGCTCGGCATGGGGCTCATCGCCGCCGCCCTGCTCGGCCTCGCCACCATCGTAAAATTCGTGGATTTCGCGAATTTCGCGGTTTTTCTGGCACCCACAAGCCTCGTCATGCACACGGCCGCCGCACTCCTGCCGCTCATCGCCGTACTCGGCGCCGGCATCGCCCTCTTCAATGCGCCGAACAACAACGCCATCATGAGCTGCGTGGGCCCCGCCGACTACAGCCTCGCGACCGCGACGCTCTCTGCCGTCCGCCTGCTCGGCCAGTTCGCCTCGACGCTCATCGTCTCCGCCCTGCTCGCCATCCCCTGGGCGCCCGCGCCCGCCGACAACCTCCGCCTCGGCATCGCCATCGCCTTCGCCACCTTCGCCGTCCTCTCCGCCCTCGGCATCGGGCCATCGCTGGCACGGAAGAATGCCCAGACGGAAACAAAATAAAAGCGAGCGGCTGCATCCCGTGGTGGTGGGATGCAGCCGCTCGCTGCGCTTTTCTGTGTGAGGTCAGAGGATAGGTGTTTGAGGTTGTATTCTTGACGGCCGTCAGGCCGGTGCAAGCAATCTGTCAGCCTTCGATGGCGATTGTATGGCCAGCGTCTTCAGCCTGGACGGTTTTCGGCATGTGGATGGAAAGGATGCCGTCCTTGTAGTCGGCCGTGGCTTTCGAATCGTCGATGCCGTCGATGTAGAACGAGCGGCTCATGCTGCTCTGGCTGCGCTCGCGGCGGACGTAGTTGCCCTGCTCGTCCTTTTCATCGCTGCTCGTCTCGTTCTTCGCGGCGATCGTCAGGTAGTTGTCCTTGTACGTCAGCGTGATGTTGCCTTTCTGATAGCCCGGCAGCTCGGCCGTGAGGTCGTAGCTGTCGCCGTTGTCCTTGACATCGACCTTGAACTCCGGCGTATGGAATCCCGACATGAACGGCTCATCGAAAACATTCATCATACGGTTCAGATTCTCGCTGTCCCCGCAATCGGCGGGGCGGCGGTTCAAGCTGTTTTTCCGAGGATTCCGGGGCTCCCGGCTTTCTCTTCCGTGCCCCTCATCCTCTTGACAACTATATAGTAGCGCGCTTTCGTCAAAAAGTCAATAGGTCAAATAAACTTTTTGACTTTTATTTTTTCTGCAAGAATCGTTCGGCGAGATGAGAAAGGCGGGAACATGCTACGCTGCCATCAGCGTCCTCCTGTCCCAGCCGGATTTCTACGAGCACCTCCAGCGCCTGCGCTGCTGCAGCGCGCTCCGCCCGCCAGGGGACATCGGCGGGATGGGCCGTCAGAAAATCGCTGTAGCGGCGGACGCCCGCAAGGGCTGCGAGGGTATCGGCTTCGCCTGCAAGATACGACTGGAGCAGATGGCCGAGCTGCATCCTTTCCCTGCGAATCTCTGCCCCCCCGTCGGAGACGGTGCGGCCACGCCCTGCGCTGAGGAACAGGCTCGTCTCCGGTGCGATGGGGAATCCCTCATGGCCGAGCACCGTGCCGAGCGACGGCGGGCCGAGCAGGACGGCAAAGCCCTGCGACGCAAGAGCTGCCAGTGCCCGCTCGGCTGCCTGCGGCAGAGACGTCTCTGAGAACGTCCCTGCCTGTGCGAGTCCGCGCGCATCAAAGAGCAGCAGATCAAATGCGTCCTGTGGCAGCGGGAGCCGCGCGAGATCCGTACGAAGGGGAAGCATGCCGTCAGGAATATCCGAGACAGCGACCGCATCCGCCAGCGGTGCCGCTGCCGTGATGGACAGCGATGCGAGCGGCGGCGCGCCAGGAATCGGGCGCGGCACGGTCTCTGAAAGGATGGAAGCAGCGAGGCGCAGGCTGGAGTTCCCGAGCGAGGCACCGACGAACAGCAGCCGCACCGCACGCGGGACAGCGAGGACATTCTTCAGCAGCAGCACCACCGCCGCGAAATCACCGACCGAGGCCGGCCCTGCCGCTGCCGCCCGCATCTGCTCCACAATGCGCGGCACGAGCGGCGCTTCCTGCCCCGTCCTCTGGCCGAAGCCCTCATGCTGCTCCTGCAGCAGGCTGCGGCACGATGCATTGCCGACATTGTCCGTGGCGTCGAGCAGCAGCACGCGCCGTCCGTCATCAAGCGAAAGCGCAAAAAAGCGCCCGTCAAACAAAATCGCTGCCATCGAAATCCCCTTCCCCGAACAACAGATACCGCAGCCGGCGCACGATCTTCACAAAATCAAAATTCTCACGTCCATAGGCGAGCGCCGCCCGCCCGCCGCGCTCGACAAGTACGGGGTCGGCACAGGCCTTTGCCAGGCAGGATGCGAGCGCCTGCACATCGCCGATGGGATAATGCATGCCGCAACGGCCGCCATCAATGATGTCCATCGCGCCATCAACCTCTGACGTCACCATATAGCAGCCGCCAAACAGCGCTTCCGAAACAACATTCGGCGTGCCGCCTTCGCTGCTCGACATCAGCGTAAAGATTTTGGCACGCCGGTATTCTGCGTAGAGCTTCGCCTTGTCGTAGATGCCCCCCGTGAAGACGACGCGGTCACGAAGCTCGGGATGTTCCTGCTCAAAACGTTCCTTGAACGGCAAGAGATGCGCATCAATACCACCAACGAGCCGGAGCTGCCAGTCTGGAAACTGATTGGCAATCTGCGCAAAGGCCAGCATGAGATCTTCTGTCCGCTTTTCCGGCGAGCCAATGCGCGCAACTTCGAGGATAATATTTTCTTTCGCCGCAAAATCCGGTTTTTGATACACGCCCTTGAGGTCATAAAAGCCATTGGGCAAATAATCCGCACAAATCGGCCATTTCGTACTGAGCCATTCCTGAATCTTGCGACAGCTCGCACCCAGCACGTCGCACTGACTCAGGAACCACAACAACTCTGGCGTCTGCGGGATACGATCTGCAAAGTAGCTGTTCGCATCCATTTCGAGATAAATGCGCCCATCCGGCCGAAGCTCCCGATACCGCTGCACGATGGGATAATAGAACGGGAAGACGCCATGCAGCACAAGCACATCCATATCGCTGATATGCGCCTCAAGATAGGCCAGCTGGTGCTCCATCGCAGGACTCTCGAGCAGATCAAGCTCAAGCCCCGGCACATCCTTGAGCGCCGGATACTCCCCGACCCTGCCGCCGACCATGACCGCCCGCCAGCCCCAGAGCTTGTGAAAAAGATACGGCACGAGGCCGCAGTTCTTGGTCATCTGCTGATTATTCCAGCCCTGATAAGGCGCAAACGCATAGATGCCGCGGCGACGGACTCCCTCTCGCATGTCTGTTTCTCCTTCAAAAATTAATCAGTTCCGCGTAGGCTCTCGCATCTTGGAGCGATTTCTGTGGTTCTTCAACAATTGCATCACGACAAACCTTGAACACTTCTTCTTCCCCGAGCGATTTTGCCAGCTCGCGCAACTTGAAACGAAAGAATGCATACATCACGACAACAATTTGCCATTTCGTTTTTTCATCAGAAAACAACGTTTCTCCTCGCGCCCAACGAGAAATTTCCTCCACAGCGCGCGCCATCGCAACAGCATAGCGACGCACTCGCTCCATTCCGCCAACCGTCACAATGGAGCCCGGACGCTGCCGATAGTGATAAAGAACATCGGGAATCAAAACGTAACGTGGTGCTGTCAGCAAGCACTGATAATGGAAGCTGACATCTGGTGCCACCGGCATCTCATAAAATTCAATATGATGCTCGTCTAGAAACGCCTTTCGCAAGAGCTTGCACCAAGGTGCCAGATGCACCCGACCATGAAAAAAGAACTCCACGCGTGATTGCAAATTCTCCGGTAATTGTTCCACCGATTGGTAGCCCTGAATGACCGTTCCGTCGCCAGGGTTTTCGTAGAACGTCTGATATGCACCTTGTACGACATCGGCATCCATCTGTTCCGCCACGGTAAAAAGACATTCCAGATAGTTCGGCGCAACGACATCATCGTCATCCACAAACGCCAGATAGCGACCACGACACATCTCCATGCCTAACGTATACGCCGAAGATGCCCCGTGATTCCAACGCCGTTTTACCAGCCGGATCCGCGCATCCTTCTTCGCATACGCCTCAGCCATCTCGCGGCTCCCGTCCGTCGAACCATCGTCCACGAGGATCAATTCAAACTCCCGAAACGTCTGCACAAGAATGCTATCAAGACACGCCGGCAGATACGACGCAACATTATAAATCGGCACAATCACCGAAACATCAGGAGCGTTGTCTGTCTGTCTGTCTGTCTGTCTGTCTGTCTGTCTGTCTGTCTGTCTGTCTGTCTGTCTGTCTGTCTGTCTGTCTGTCTGTCTGTCTGTCTGTCTGTTGTCTGTCTGTCTGTCGAGGATTTTCCCTGCATCATCATCAGCTGTCAAGTCCTTTTTCATCCCTTCAAAAATTCAAATACCACTTTCTTTGATGATTTCACGATTATGCAATGCCTGTTCCAAAATGCGTGACAAGATTGCGCGATATTCCTTCCCAAAGGATTTCGCTTTCCGTATCGCCCATGGAGACAAACGCAATGTAACTTCCTGACCCCCATCATCCGAAATCTGCTTTTCCGAAGCCCGATATGCGTTTCTGAGATTTTCTTCCGTGAGCTCTGGCGCATCCTCATCAAATGCAATCGGCTTTTTTTTCGCAGCTTCCAGCATTTCTATCTGCTTTTTCGTTGCGCCTTTTTTGACATCAATTTCTTTCGATACCAGCATAATACCGACGCTCCTCTCTTTTTGTCGCCCGTCGTGCTGAAATAAGACGAATCGCCTCGCCACGTTCCGTATAGACAACCGTCAGTACAGCAATCGTTCCTCCGATGTTCCCGATAGTGATAAATCGATCCTCAGCATCGCTATGAAGTTCATCATAGAATTCCAAGCGCTGTTCATCACCAAACACCAAGGCAGCCGTAGAAAAGTCGATTCCATGCTTCGCGATATTTTTCCGTTCTTTTTCATCATCCCACTCAAATCGCACAATACCGCTCCCTTCTGTCTTCTCCCGCACACATCATTGCACGATCTGGAGGTTCTTCGACTGCAGGAAGCTCAGAATCTGCTCCTTCGTCCAGTCCGTCGCATCCATCATATCGACGAGCTTCTTTCCTTTGTGGAAGAGACGAAGGATTGTATTGCGTTCTGCCTCCATACGTCCTTCATCGCGTCCTTCCTCACGTCCTTCCTCACGTCCTTCATTGCGGCTTTCATCCATCAGTTTTTCCATTGCTTCGCACATTTTATTCACCCCGTGTTCATTCGTTTTGAAATATCTGGAACGCTCGGCGAGCTCCGAATAAAACATGTCATCGGGATTCTCGCAGAACATATCATGCATCAGGCGGCCAAGTGCACTGTCATCCTGATACCCCGCATTGACATAGATGATGCCTGCCCGGTCATCAAAGCGCCGGTTATCCATCTCGGCGATGGTACGCCAGATATGATAGATTGGCTTCCCGCCGCCGAGGACGTCATGCTCCGTGATGAAGATGACACGTGCATTCGGCAGATGGTCTTTGCCCCACTCGAATCCTTTCTTAATTGTGATGCTGTCGAGCAGACAGCTGTTGAATCGCGCCCGTTCCTCGCCCGCGCCATCCTCACTGCGCTGGATTTCGACGTTGTATTCAACTCCAGCCGCGTCCCGGACAAAGACATCGAACCGGACGCCACGCCCATAAATGTTGGCGACTTCCCGCTGCGTCTGAATATGCTGCACCTCAAGCGTCGAATCATCCAGAATGATGCGGAGCATCAGCTGCATGCAGACATAGTTGTCATCCATGAAGTTGTTGAAATACGTGTCATCAATCAGCCGGAAATGCCGGATGGTCTCGATGAGCCGTGCTCGGTCTTTCGTTCGTGACATACATTTCCTCCTTCATCATCGTATCTACGTCGGTGTAAGTTTTCCCCAACGTCGGATCAGCTTTCATCTGCCGGACTTCCTCCAATGCTTCGAGTGTCTCTTTGTTCGGCCGCTCTCTCCCGATGGAAAAAGGGATCCGTTGCTCGTCAACGGTTTTCTTTGCAAAAACATTGAATGCGGATGTCATCGTCAGTCCGACATCTTTGCAAAACGATTCAAAAGCGTTCTTGAGGTCAGCATCCATGCGAATGTTGATATTCGTGCTGGGCATTTGTGTCACGTCCTTTCCTGCTCCATGATTCACTTTCATTGTATATGGATTTATTTACAACGTCAATAATTTTGAAATGATACGCAAACAAAAACTCCGCAACCTCTTTCGAAGCTGCGGAGTCTCTTGTACCTATATGTTTTTATTTCCGGCTCTTCGCAACGTCGGCGAAGGCTTTGCCGGCCGCTTCGATCGTGCGGTCGATGTCTTCGTCGGTGTGGGCGCCGCTCATGAAGAGGGTCTCGAACTGGCTCGGGGCGAGGTAGATGCCCTGCTCGAGCATGGACTTGAACCAGACTTTGAACGCTTCCTGATCCGCAGCACAGGAGTCATCGAAGTTCCAGACTTCTTTTTCGCTAAAGAAGATGCCGAACATGCTGCCGGCCTGATGCGCCTGGATCGTGACGCCGGCTTTCTTCGCCTGTTCCTGCCAGCCGAGCAGGAGCTTCTTCGTCTTGAGCGTGAGGACGCGGCTGTAGTCGGGCTGGCCGGGCTCGGGTTCTGCCGTGATGATCTTCAGCGTCTCGATGCCGGCCGTCATGGCGAGCGGGTTGCCAGAGAGCGTGCCTGCCTGATAGACGGGGCCGGCCGGCGAGACCTTTTCCATGATTTCGCGACGGCCGCCATAGGCTGCGACGGGCAGGCCGCCGCCGATGATCTTGCCGAGCGTCGTGAGGTCCGGCGTGATGCGCCTGCGCACCGCCGAGCGAGGCGCGGAAACCGCACATGACTTCGTCGAAAATCAGCAGCGTGCCATGCGCTTCCGTGAGCTCGCGCATCGCGCGCAGATACCCCTGCCGCGGCGGGACGCAGCCCATGTTGCCCGCGACCGGCTCGACGATGACGGCGGCGATTTCGTCGCCATGCTCGTCCATGACTTTCTTCAGCGCGTCGATGTCGTTGTACGGCACGGTCAGCGTGTCCTGCGCCGTGCCTTTCGTGACGCCCGGCGAGCTCGGCACGCCGAACGTCGCCATGCCGCTGCCCGCGTTGACGAGCAGGCTGTCGCTGTGGCCGTGATAGCAGCCGATGAATTTCAGAATCTTGTCGCGTCCCGTGTAGCCGCGCGCGAGACGCAGAGCGCTCATCGTGGCCTCCGTGCCGGAATTGACCATGCGGATCATCTCGACGGAGGGATAGACGCTCTGCACGAGCTTCGCGAGCTCGCTTTCGAGCAGCGTCGGCGCGCCGTAGCTCGTGCCGCGCGTGACGGCCTCCTGCAGGGCTTTCACGACATTCGGATGGGCATGGCCGACGACCATCGGACCCCAGGAGCCGACATAGTCGATGTATTCGTTGCCGTCGATGTCAAAGATGCGGTCGCCTTTGGCGCGGGCGATGAACGGCGGGTTGCAGTCGACGTTCGCATAGGAGCGGACAGGGCTGTTGACGCCGCCCGGCATGAGGTTTTTCGCCTCGTTGAAGGCGGCGAGGGATTTCGAAAGGTCAAGCATGGGTTCTTCCTCCAAAATCAGTTTTCTTCGCGCAGCCACTTGGCGGCGTCAATGGCGTGATAGGTGATGATGATGTCGGCACCGGCGCGCTTCATGCTCGTGAGCGTCTCGAGGACGATGCGCTTTTCGTCAATCCAGCCGTTCGCAGCAGCCGCTTTGACCATCGCGTATTCGCCGCTGACGTTGTACGTCGCGACGGGGAGGTTGATATGGTCGCGCACCTGGCGCACGATGTCGAGGTAGGCGAGCGCAGGTTTCACCATGATGATGTCGGCGCCTTCCATGATGTCGAGGTCGGTCTCTTTCAGCGCCTCGCGGGCATTCGCCGGATCCATCTGGTACTGGCGGCGGTCGCCAAACTGCGGCGCGCTGTCAGCGGCATCGCGGAACGGGCCGTAGTAGCCCGAGGCGTATTTGACGGCATAGCTCATGATGGAGACGTTGATGAAACCGTGGTTGTCGAGGTCTTCGCGGATGGCGGCGACGCGGCCGTCCATCATGTCCGACGGCGCGACGATGTCGGCACCGGCCTCAGCCTGCGACGTTGCGACTTTCTGAAGGAGTTTCAGCGTCTTGTCGTTGTCGACATAATGGCCTTCGAGATGACCGCAATGGCCGTGCGTCGTGTACTGGCAGAGGCAGACGTCGCCAACGATCATGAGGTTCGGAACCTCCTTCTTGATGGCGGCGATGGCGCGCTGCACCGGGCTCTTCATGTCCCAGGCCGAGCTGCCGTCCGCGTCCTTGTACTCGGGCAGGCCGAAGACTTCGACAGCCGGGATACCGAGCTCGTCAAGCTCTTTCGCGAGCTCAACGGCATTGTCGACGGAAAGATGGTAGCAGTTCGGCATGCTCGGGATCTCTTCCTTGACGTTCGTGCCGGGCACGACGAAGATCGGATAAACGAAATCTTTCGCAGAAAGCGTGGTCTCGCGGACCATGGCACGCATGTTCGGAGTGATGCGCATGCGGCGGGGACGGAGGGTTTGCGTGTACATGAATGATGCATCTCCTGTGTGGTAAAAAAGATAGTTCGTGGTCGCGTAGGGTTGTTTGTGGTCGCGGGCGGGCGAGGGAACCAAACGGAATCCACGGACGATTCCTTAACGGATTCCTTATTGGTTCCCTCGCCCGCCCGAAGACAGGATGAACGCTCGCGAAGAGGCTGAATATCGTGAAACGTTGCAGCACAAGCAGCCTCCCTCTAGAGGGAGGGGGACCGCGAAGCGGTGGTGGGAGTAGTAGGATACTGAAGACCGACAAAAATACAGGCATTCCTAAAGTCTTTTAGCAGCGTTCTACATACTTGTTTGTCTCCAGCACCCAACTACTCCCCCAGTCAGCTTCGCTGACAGCCCCCTCTTGAGGGGGCCTAACTCTTAACTTAAAGTTTTCAAATACTCTCTTGAATCGCCCTGACAAGCCCGTCAATGGTATACGTCTCGGCGACGACATCCGGCTCGATGCCGTTTTTCCTGGCCGTCTCGGCGGTCACGGGGCCGATGCAGGCGGTTTTGGCGTGCTGGAGGGGTGCGGCGGTGCCGAGGATCTTGACGAGGTTCGTGACAGTCGAGGAGCTTGTAAACGTGACGATGTCGTAGTCGCCTGCTTCGAGCTCCTTTGCAAGCGCCGCGCCGTCGGCTTCCGCCGTGACGGTCTGATAGACGGGCGCGACGTCGACAGTATAGCCCTGCTCGCGGAGCTTTTCCGGCAGGATTTCACGGGCTTTTTCGGCTCTCGGAATCAGGATGTTCGCATGTGGCGGGAGCTTGCCCTTGAGGGCATCGAGGATGCCTTCAGCGCGGTAGACCGTGGGAACGACGTCGGCGCGGATGCCGTAGTGCTGGAGCTTTTCAGCCGTGGCCGAGCCGATGGCAGCAACCTGCGCATAGCCGAGGGCGCGCGCGTCCTTGCCTGCATTTTCGAGGCGGCCAAAGAAACGCTCGACGCCATTGGCGCTCGTGAAAATGAGCCACTGGTAGTCGCAGAGCTTTTCAATGGCAGCGTCGATGGCGTTGTAATCGTCGGACGGGTCAGCGAACGCGATGGCCGGCACTTCGCGGACATCGGCGCCGAGGTTTTCGAGCGCCGTCGTGAGTTTCGAGGCCTGCGCTCTTGCACGCGTAACGAGGACGCGCTTGCCGAAGAGCGGACGCTGCGCGAGGCGGTCGAACCAGGCGAGCTGGCCCCTGAGCTTCACGACTTCGCCGACGATGAAGATGGCGGGAGGCTTCAGGCCGTTTTTGACGACGTCTTCCGCTGCCGTGCCGACCGTCGTCGTGAGGACGCGCTGCTCGGGCTTCGTGCCCCAGCGGATGACAGCGGCAGGGGTATCGGCGGGACGGCCGTATTTCACGAGCTGTTCCGTGATGTGCGGCAGGTTCGCGATGCCCATGAGGAAGACGATGGTATCCGTGGCCGTCGCGAGTTTCTCCCAGTTCACATCGCCTTCCGTCGTCGGGTCCTTGTGGCCCGTGACGACGGCAAACGAACGCGCGATGGCGCGATGCGTGACGGGGATGCCGGCATAGGCCGGGACGGAGATAGCCGAGGTCACGCCCGGCACGATCTCGAACGGTACGCCCGCTTCGCGCAGGACAATGCCCTCTTCGCCACCGCGCCCGAAGACGAACGGGTCGCCGCCCTTGAGGCGCACGACGGTCTTGCCCTCCTTCGCCTTGTCGGCGAGCAGGTGGCTGATGTCGCCCTGCTTCATCGTATGGTGGGCGGAAATCTTGCCGACATAGATTTTCTCGGCCGTCTCGGGCGCCCACGCAAGGATGCGCGGGTCGGCGAGATGATCATAGACGACGACGTCAGCTTTCTTGAGGCACTGGATGGCCTTGTACGTGACGAGGCCATAGTCGCCCGGGCCGGCGCCGACGAGGTAGACCATAGATGGTGTTTCTGCCATTCTCTTTCTCACTTTCTATCCAATAAAAGTCCGATTTCGTGCATGATGTCGATGCCGCCCATGTCGAGGAGCTTGTCGGCGAGCTCGGTGCCGAGGGGTTCGGCGTCCTTGACCTGTCCGCTGACGTGGTCGCGATAGAGGCGCTTGCCGTCGAGCGAGGCGATGACGGCTTCGACATGGAGGCCGCTGTCCTCCGGCGTCGCGTAGACGCCGACCGGCACCTGGCAGCCGCCTTCGACCCTTGCGAGGAACGCGCGCTCGGCCTTCGCGCAGGCGACAGTCGCCTCATCATTGAGGAAAGCGACGAGTTCGCGCGTCTCCGCGTCGTCTTCGCGCGCTTCGATGGCAAGCGCGCCCTGCCCGACGGCCGGGAGGATCATGCTTTTCGGCAGGACTTCCGTGATGCGGCCGCCGAAGCCAAGGCGCCTCAGCCCAGCGACGGCGAGGATGGCGGCGTCGTATTCGCCCGCGTCGAGCTTCCTGAGACGCGTATTGACGTTGCCGCGCAGGTCTTTGACGACGAGGTCGGGACGCGCATGCAGCAGCTGTGCCTTGCGGCGCAGGCTCGACGTGCCGACGACAGCGCCCTGCGGCAGCTCAGCAAGCGATTTCACTTTGTTGCTGACAAAGGCATCGCCCGGGTCATAGCGCTTCGTGATGGCCGTGATGATGAGGCCGTCCGGCACTTCCGTCGGCATGTCTTTGAGGCTGTGGACGGCGATGTCGATGCCGCCCGCGAGCATGTCCTGCTCGAGCTCCTTCGTAAAAAGCCCTTTGCCGCCGATCTTCGCGAGCGGCGCGTCGAGAATCTTGTCGCCCTTCGTCGTCATGAGCTTCTTTTCGACGTGGAGCTCCGGATACTTCTTTTGCAGGCAATCCATGACATAATCGGCCTGCCAGAGCGCGAGCTTACTGCTCCGCGTCCCGATAATGATGGTGTCTTTCTTCACGAGTCCCTGTCTCTCCTATCGTATCGAGTTTGAAGACGGCGCGCATGGCGTCGATGTAGAACCGTTCGTCGGGCGTGCCCGCCGAGGCGTTGAGCTTCATCATCGGCGTGCGCAAAATCTTTCGCACGATCATCTTCGTCATGTGGTCGATGTGGCGCCACTGCTGCTCGTCGAGCTCTGAGAGCTTCCGATGCCAACGGCGCATCTCGCGCTGGCGGATGCGTTCGCAGCGCTTGGAAAGCAGCGCCATGAGCGGCTGGAGGCCGAGGTACTGGAAGCGGTCTTCGATGGATTTGACTTCCTCTTCGACAATGACCTCGGCGGCCTTCGCCTCTTCACGGCGCTCGGCCTTGTGTTCGTCAACAACGGCTTCGAGTGCGTCGATGTTGTAGAGCGTGATGCCCTTGATGTCGCCGACGTCCGGATCGACGTCGCGCGGCACGGCGATGTCGATGAAGAACGCGGGCTGGCCGCGCCGCTTCGTCATGTACTGCTGCACGTCCCACGGCTTCACGACGTAGTGCGGCGCGCCCGTCGATGTCACGACGACGTCGGCATCCGGGCAGTTCTTGAGCGCCCCGTCAAACTCCACGGCCTCGCCGCCGAATTTTTCCGCGAGCTTTTCCGCGCGCTCGCGGTGGCGGTTCGCGACGTAGAGATGCGTCACGCCGTGCGCGATGAGGTGCTCGGCCGTGAGCTCGGCCATCTTGCCCGCGCCGAAAATCAGCGCATGGGCATGCTCGAGGCCGTCAAGCTTTTCCGCTGCGAGCTCGACGGCCGCATAGCTGACGGACACGGAATTGAACTGGATGCGCGTCTCCGTGCGCACGCGCTTGCCCGTTGCGATGGCGCGGTGCATCAGCGTGTTCAGCACCGTCGAGGTCGCCCCCGCCTCGCGCGCGACGGCATACGCCTCTTTGACCTGCGAAAGGATCTGCCCCTCGCCGAGCACGAGCGAATCGAGGCTCGAAACGACGCGGAACAAGTGGCGGATGCACTCTTCGTCGAGGTATGTATAAAGGTAGTCATCGATGTCGTCGTCATTTCCCGCGAGATCGAACAGGAACTGCTTCGCCTCCGCAAGGCCGTCCTCGGCGTCGCCTGCGACCGCGTAGATTTCGCTGCGGTTGCACGTCGAGAGCACGACGACCTCGTCGAGGCCCGCATAATCGTCGAGATTTGCGAGGCCCTGCCGGATGGCCGCTTTCGGGATGGAAAACCGCTCACGCACCTCGACGGGTGCCGTCTTATGATTGAGTCCCAGACAGATGAGCTGCATGTCTTACTTTCTCCTTTGCCTCGTCGAGCCTGCCCGCCCGCACGAGCTGTAAAATCCCGTCATCGAGTGCCGTACGCCAGAACTGCTCGCGCTCGCGCGCTGTCCCGAGCCGTTCCTTCTGCTCTTCGCGGAGCGCGGCGACGATGTCGAGCCAGTCGCCGAACGATTTCGGATACAGCGCTTCGAGCTGCTGGCGGATGGCGCGCGAAAGCGCCGGCGAACCGCCGTCCGTCGAAATCGTAAACAGCAGCTTGCCGCGCGAAAGGCTCGCCGGCACCGTGAAATCCGAGAGCGATGGCTGCGCGGGCGCATTGACGAGCATGCCGCGTTCTTTCGCCGCCTGCGCCGCCTTTGCATTCACGTCGGCGTCGTTCGTCGCGCAGATGACGAGGAACGCGCCGTCGAGGTCGCTTTCCTCATAGCCGCGCTGCTCCCACCGAATACGCCTTTCGAGTGCGAGCTCTGCCAGTTCCATGACCGCCATCGGCGCGACGACCGTGACCGCCGCCTCCGCGCGCACGAGCCGCCGCACCTTCCGCAACGCCACCGGCCCGCCGCCGAGCACGACGCAGCGCCGGCCTTTCATCTCGAGATTCATCGCATACTTCATCGTGCGCTGGCCCTCCCACGGATACTTTTCAGAAATGTGAACGGTATTCGATATTGCAATGATTACTTATTGTTATTGTACAGCGAGAAAGAAGCTCCGTCAATGCACAAAAACCGCACGCACGTGCGGCTCGCTTCATGAACTCAAAAGCTCGATCTTGCATTGATGTTTTTTCGATTTTTTATCATAGCCGATGCCCACGAGATAAATCTTTCCCGAATACCCTTTCAATGCCAACGGGTATCTTTTTTCCCGAATCTGACGAATCGCTGTCTCTGCACTCTGATTCCACTTCAGCTCGATCACCAGCGCCGGTTTGTCCCTATGCTGGATGCGAGGAACAAATACGAGGTCTGCGAATCCCTTGCCGGCCGGCAATTCGCGATAACAATGATAATATTCACGTGCAGCATAATATGCGAGCGAAATCGTATATGCCAGCGCTGTCTCGCTATGATATGTCAGCTGGCTGGTCTCCAGATGCGCATTGGCAACGCCTTCCGCCACAGTTTCTTCATCTCTCCGCCAAGTTGCCCGCAGGAGCTCTGTCGAAGCCTTGATGGCACGAGCAATCTCGTTCCATCCCCCGACGCTCACAGCATTAGCGAATTCCATCATGACTTCCTTGTTTGGGATATAGACCTGTTCCTTTGTTTCGTCATACGCCAGATACCCGAGATGAATCAGCAAGGTCAGAACATCATCAGCCGTGTGGAAGGTCGTCATGTCATTGCTGAACGTCCCCGTATTAATGCGAAGCCTGTCTCCTGCAATCAAGCGAATCACATCGTCACGCAGACCATCCAATCCCAAATCGATATACACGCGCAATGCTTGGAACGTTTCTGTCTGGTTCCAATAGGTTCCGAACTTGTGTCGGAGCATCGCTGCCACGACAGAACGCGGACTATAAATATCCCCAATCTGCGGAAACGCATAGCCATCATACCACTGTTTCGCCGTCGCGAAATCCATCTGGTATTGCTCACACAGCCCCTGCACCTCATCGGAGGTAAAGCCCACATACTGCGCCATCGGTCCCGGATCCGTCATAGAATATTCGTCAAACATGTTGAGTGCGGAATGCGTTCCATACTTCTTAATCGGAAGAATGCCCGTCATATAGGCCAGTGCCACATACCCCTTGTCTTTCAAAAGATCGCGAAGGAAGTCCAGATAGCGCTCCTGCACTTCCTGTTCATCTTGATGCTCGCGGATAACACAGTCCCACTCATCAATGACAATCACAAACGGCCGTTTCGTATGCTGGTAAACTTTTTGAAGATAATATTGCAACGTCCTGCCCGGCCGTACAGCAATATCCGGATATTCTTCATGCAAGTCATCGCAGATATCTTCTCTCAACAGCCGTAAAAGCTCTCCGATTTCCCGGCTGGCGCTCAGAAATTCCTGCATATTGATACGCAGGACATCGAACCGATTGCGGCACGCTTCAAAGGATGCAGAATGCTCTATCTCCAGCCCATGAAAAATCTGCTGCCCCTGTACTGTCCGGTCATAATAAGCAGCAATCATATTGGCTGTCATTGTCTTGCCGAAACGACGAGGACGACTAACACAGACATATCGCTGATCCGTGCGCAAGAGTTGGTTCAGGATGGACAGCAGCCCAGTCTTATCCACATAAATTGGAGAGTCCAATGCCATCTGGAATTTATCCGCCCCCGGATTCAGATAGATGCCCATGATCTCACCTCTCCTTTCCCTGCTATGGCTTGATTATAGAAAAGATTTCTGCTCCTTGTCAACGAGGTTCATGATTCCACCAGCCTCTGCCTCAAGATTTTCACCACCTTTGCCGCACGTCCGCCGCTTTCATGGTATAATGTTCTCTATCACAGAAATAAACAACAAGCACGGGAAAGGGACACATCATGCTGGTATCAGATATCGACAAGATCATCGCGGGCGAGCTCGGCGTGCGGCGGGAGCAGGTGGCAAAGGCCATCGAGCTGCTCGATGACGGCAACACGGTGCCGTTCATCGCGCGCTACCGCAAGGAGGCGACGGGGTCACTCGAGGACGAGCAGCTGCGGACGCTCGCAGAGCGGCTCGACTACCTGCGCGGCCTCGCGAAGCGGCAGGAGGAAATCACGCAGAAAATCGACGAGCAG
>CACZFT010000075.1 GCA_902780535.1 uncultured Selenomonas sp.
ATGGTTCCACCTGTTCCCATTCCGAACACAGTAGTTAAGCATCCAGAGGCCGAAAGTACTTGCCTGGTGACGGGCTGGGAGGATAGGAAGTTGCCGGTCGATATCCAGTGATGATGCCTGAATGGTTCCACCTGTTCCCATTCCGAACACAGTAGTTAAGCATTCAGAGGCCGAAAGTACTTGCCTGGTGACGGGCTGGGAGGATAGGAAGTTGCTGGTCGAAGCTCAAAGCACTCGCTTTTGCGGGTGCTTTTTTCGTGTCCGGATTTCCAGATTCTTGCCATGAAACCTTTTCCCGTCCTTTATCTTGCGGCACGAATTTTTCAACCTCATCCAACAGCTTCTAAATAACCGTCACAATGCAATATAAAATCCCCGCCGTATACTTTTCCCATCAAAAGTTACAGGGGATGATTGATATGAAGTTTTCGCGCAAGAAAGCCGCCCATGCCGTACTGGCCTGGACGCTGTCGCTCGCGCTTGCCGCACCAGCCGTGAGCACGACGGCCTTTGCCGCGACGGACAACACGACGCAGACGCAGCAGACGACAGATACACAGGGGCAGCAGCCGCCACAGCCGCCGCAGGGCGCGCAGAATGGCCAGCCGCCGATGGGGCCTCCGGGGCCGCCGCCCAATGGGCAGGCTCCGAACGGCCAGCAGGGGCAGCCGCCGCAGGGAGCACCGGGCCAGCAGCAGGGGAAGTCGGCCTCGGAGCTCACGGCGGCGAAGGTCGTGGATGGCACATACGAAGAACAATTCCTCGCGCGGCCTCGATGCGACGTATTGCGGCACGATCGAGGCGGAGGATGTCGATATCACGACGGAAGGCGAGCACTGCGCGGCTCTCGCAACGGATCGCGGCGAGGGCACGGTGACGGTGCATGATGGCACGTTCGCGACGAGCGGACAGGGCAGCCCGAATGTTTATTCAACGGGAAACATTTCGGTTTATAACTCCAAGGGCAAAGCGACGGCCAGCGAGATTGCCGTCGTCGAGGGCAAGAATTCCATCGTCCTCGATGGCGTCGATCTCACAGGTTCGAAGGATCATGGCGTCATGCTTTACCAGAGTTTTTCCGGCGATGCAGGTGTCGGTGAGGCCAGCTTCTCCGCCAAGGATTCGACCCTGCGGAATCTCTCGGATGGTCCGATGTTCTTCGTGACGAACACGAAGGCAAAGGCGAGCCTGGAGAATGTCGAGTTGCAGCAAGCTGGCTCCGTGCTCGTGAATGTCGCGGCAGGCCGTTGGGGAACGACGGGCGCCAACGGCGGCGACTTCACGCTGAGCGCGCAGAAGCAGGTGCTCACGGGCGACGTGAAAGCGGATGCCCTGTCGAGCATCACGCTGCAGCTGGGCGAAGCGGCTGACTACGAGGGTGCGTTCAACGCGGAGAATACCGCGAAGAATGCGGCGATCACCCTCGCAGCGGCCGCCAAATGGACGATGACGTCCGATGCCTACGTCACGACGATCGAGGATGCGGCAAAGGACTATGAAAATATCGCGTCGAACGGCCACGACATCTACTACGATGCGACGGCTGATACGGCGCTCAGCGGCAAGACGTACGCGCTCCCGGGAGGAGGCAAATTGCTGCCGAAGAAGTAAGTCGGATGGATAACTTCTGCGGGTGTGGATAACTTTTCGCACCCGCGGAAGTTATTTTTTTGTGGAACCTGCGTCGTACAAGGGACTCCCCCCGCCCTTCGGGCCCGTCCCCCCTCTAGAGGGGGGCTGAAGAAACGGTTATCCACAATATCCACAGAAAAGAATGCACCGCCTGTGGATAAAGGGACACTTGTCCCTGAAACTTTTCTGGAAGATTTTTTGCGAAAGATATTGACAAAGTACGACGGGGTTGGTAGTATATAGACATGGAACTGATACCACATTGATTCAAACGTCATCCAAGATTTTTCAGGGAATCATCAAGAGAAACGTTCTTTTGCAGATGGAGGGAACAAAATGAAAGACATTCGTCTGGACAGCCCGCTCGAAGGCGAGCTCATTCCGCTCAGCGACGTCCAGGACCCGGTGTTCGGCAGCGGTGCGATGGGGCGCGGCGCGGCCGTCAAGAACCCGAAAGGCAAGGTCTACGCACCGTTCGACGGCGAAATCACGGTGTTCTTCGAAACGAAGCATGCCATCGGCATGAAGTCGACGGACGGCGTCGAAATCCTCATCCATGTCGGCATGGATACGGTGAAGCTCAAAGGCGAGCATTTCACGGCGAAAGCAGCGCAGGGCGATACGGTCAAGAAAGGCCAGCTGCTCCTCGAGTTCGACCCGGAGGCCATCAAGGCCGCTGGCTATGAGACGACGACGCCGGTCGTTGTGACGAATGCGGCAGAGTTCGGCGACATCACGATCGCGCTTGGCGACAAGACGGTCACGGCGAAAGCGGCCGCAGAAGAAGCTGCACCGGCAGAGGCCGCTGCACCAGCCGAAGACCACGAGTACGACAATCTCCCGGACGAGCAGCGCGTGGCAAAGCTCATCTGGAAGTACGTCGGCGGCAAGGACAATGTCCGCAACGCTGAGCACTGCGCGACGCGCCTGCGCCTCATCATCAACGACAAGTCGAAGATTGATGAGAAGGCCATCGAGAACATCGACGGCGTCAAGGGCCAGTTCTTTGCAGCAGCCCAGTACCAGATCATCCTCGGCACGGGCTTCGTCGACAAGGTCTTTGACGAGTTCATCAAGGGCACGAATTTCTCTGGCGTGAGCAACAAAGAAGAGGCTTACGCGCAGATGTCGACGGTGCAGAAGATTTCCCGCACGCTCGGCGACGTCTTCGTCCCGATCATCCCGGTCCTCGTTGCTACCGGTCTTTTCATGGGCCTGCGCGGTGCCTGCCAGGCGCTCGGCCTTGAGTTTTCCAAGAACGTCCTGACGATGAGCCAGGTCCTGACGGATACGGCATTCATCTTCCTGCCGTCGCTCGTCTGCTGGTCGACGATGAAGCGCTTCGGCGGCACGCCGGTCATCGGCATCGTCCTCGGCCTCATGCTCGTCGCTCCGCAGCTCCCGAACGCTTGGGCAGCCATCCCGGGCGGCGCACAGCAGCCGATGATGATGGACATCCTCGGTTTCTCCGTCCCGGTCGTCGGCTATCAGGGTTCGGTCCTGCCGGCCCTCGTCCTCGGCATCTTCGGCGCGAAGCTCCAGAAATGGCTCAAGACGTTCGTGCCTGACATCATCGACCTCATCGTCACGCCGTTCCTCACGCTCTTCATCGGCATGATTGTCGGCCTGCTCGTCCTTGGCCCCATCATGCACGGCATTGAAAATGCAGTCTTCGGCGCGGTCCAGGCGTTCCTCGAACTGCCGTTCGGCATCGGCGGCCTCGTCGTCGGCGGCCTCCAGCAGGTCATCGTCGTGTTCGGTGTCCATCACATCTTCAATGCACTCGAAGTCCAGCTGCTCGCAACGACGGGCGTCGATCCGTTCAACGCGATCATCACGGGCGCCATCATCGCCCAGGGCGGTGCAGCAGCAGCCGTTGCGGCACGCACGAAGAACAAGAAGAAGCGCGCTCTCTACATCTCGTCCATCGTTCCGGCCTTCCTCGGCATCACGGAGCCGGTCATCTTCGGTATCAACCTGCGCCTCATGAAGCCGTTCCTCTATGCACTCGTCGGCGGCGCATGCGCAGGCTGCCTCGCAAGCTTCATGCACCTCGCAGGCACGGGCATGGGCATCACGGTTCTGCCGGGCACGCTCCTGTACCTCAACCACCTGCTTCCGTACATCCTCGTCAACGCCGTCGGCTTCGTCGTCGCGTTCGCGCTGACGTTCACGCTGTTCCGTCCGGAAGAGGACGAATAAGAAAAAAGGCTCCCTCTAGAGGGAGCTGGCGGCCGCAGGCCGACTGAGGGAGTAGTAGAATCCCGAAAACAAACAATTATGCGATCGTTTCTAAAAACTCACGTTTGAATTTCAAACAATGAGATGCTTAGTGGCGGTCGCATTTTTGTCAGATTCCAGCATCCGACTACTCCCCCAGTCACCTTCGGTGACAGCCCCCTCTAGAGGGGGCCTGAAAAATGAATTGCTTTTGGGGGAGGATTTATATATGGAATCTCAGAACATCGGCAGCGAATTCGACCGCACGGCCATCAATGCGAAGGTCCGCGAGGGCCTGCCGTTCACGGACCGCTATCACAACCGCTTCCACCTCGAGATGCCGTTCGGCCTCATCAATGACCCGAACGGCCTCGCCAGACAGGATGGCATCACGCATATCTTCTACCAGTGGAACCCGCTTGGCGTCGAGCACAAGCACAAATCGTGGGCGCATACGACGACGCGCGACTTCGTCCACTACACGGCGCCCGAGCTCGCCATGTGGCCGAGTGACGCGCATGACAAGGACGGCTGCTACTCGGGCTGCGGCCTCGTCGAGAATGGTGATGTCCGCGTGCTCTACACGTGCAACGCGAAGGACGAGAACGGCGTCCGCACGCCCGCGCAGCGCTTCGGCACGCTGATGGAGGACGGCACGGTGCGCAAGGATGAAATCATCATCCCCACGAATGCGGCAGGCTATACGGGTCATTTCCGCGATCCGTATATCTTCTACCGCCACGGCGAGCGCTACCTCGTGCTCGGCGCGCAGCGTGAAAATGAGACGGGCACGGTGCTCGTCTACCACGAAAACCGCGCGTCCGGCAAATGGGAGCCGTGCGGCGAAATCTCGACGAAGTACAAGGATTTCGGCTACATGTGGGAGTGCCCGAACCTGCTGCGTTTCGGCAACTACGACGTGCTCGTCTTCTGCCCGCAGGGCCTTGAGGCGCGCCCGTACAAGTACCAGAGCCGCTACCAGTGCGGCTACCTCGCCGGCCACCTCTCGCTTGAGAGCATGGAACTCATGCACGGCCGCTTCCAGGAGCTCGACAAAGGCTTCGACTTCTACGCGCCGCAGGTCTTTTCGAGCGAGGGCCGCCACATCCTCTTCGGCTGGATCGGCATGCCCGACGAGGACGCCTACCCGACGAAGGAACGCGGCTGGGTGCACAGCCTCACGATGCCGCGCGTGCTGACGCTGCGGCAGGGCAAGATTTTCTCCCAGCCGGCAAAAGAACTGCGCGCGCTGCGCATCCAGGAGACGGCTGTCGACCTCGACGCCGCCGAGACGACGGCCGTCTGCGCCAGCCTCGCCGACGGCGCTGAAGCGCTCGTCGACATCACGTTCGGCCAGGCGCAGGCCGTCACGCTGACGCTCGCCTATGGCCTCGAGAGCGTCACGATGCACTACGACCGCAAGGCGCAGACCATGACGATCGACCGGAACGGCATGAAGCGCGGCGGAAAAGGCGTCCGCACGTTCAAGCTCTACACCGATCAGAACCTTTCCGTGCAGCTCTTCGTCGACAAGACCGTCGTCGAAGCCTTCTTCGAGCACGGCGAAGAAACTGCGACATTCAACGTCTTCCCCGAAAAGCACATCCTCCCCGAGCTCGTCATCGGAAGCGATGCGCCGATGGAGAACGTCACCGGCCGCGTCTGGGAGCTCGACGCCATCCAGTTCCGGTGAAATACGGCGCAAATATCAAACATTGAAAGCAGGACGTCTCTGAGCGGGCATCCTGCTTTTTGCGTGGGATGGGTGCCAGTCTTGCAGTGCACATCTGTTCACGGTAAAATATAAGGAGAGAAGATTTTCGATTTCAGATCTGACTTGCTGCCTGGGAGGGAATCGTCATGGACAATCTTGCATTTAAAGAACCGCCGCGTGTTGAGCGTATCGAAGGAAAGACCTATCTGATGTCGCCACGGCCGCGTGTCAGCCACAATCGCGTAGCTTTCCGAATCGCACACATTTTTGCTAATTATCTGGAAGGCAAGACCTGTGAGGCTTTTGCAGATGGCACGGATGTCCATCTCGACAAAGATAATACCTATATCCCCGATGCCATGATTGTCTGCGATTCGTCCATCATCCACGATGATGGCATTTACGGCGCTCCTGACCTCGTCGTCGAAGTCCTGTCACCATCGACCATACAGAATGACCGCGGACCGAAGATGCGTCATTATGCTGCGGCTGGTGTCAAGGAATATTGGGTGGTCTCGCCTATCGGGCGGTCGGTCGAAGTCTACTACAACGAAAATGGCATTTTCCAGCTCGATGCGGCCTACACTGACTATTCTGACTGGGATCTCGAACGCATGGACGACGATGAGCGCAAAGCCATCCGTGAAGAAATCCCCGTGTCGCTCTACAAAGATTTCTGTGTGAACGTCAAGGAAGTTTTCAAGGATATTGCGAAGAAATAACTGGGAAGATTTCGCGTAATCATTTTTAGAGAAACGAGGCCTCTCATGAAAACACGTCGTACATTTCCAGCGCTCGCTCTCTCCGTCCTGCTCGGCCTGGGGGCTGTGCCGGTTTCCTATACTGTCGCGCCCGTCCCCTCTGCCTGCGCTGCGGTGCAGACGGCTGCTGAATGGTATCAGCGCGGCAGCGAAGCACAGGATGAGGAGCAATACGAAGAAGCGGTGCAGGATTACACAGAAGCGATCCGCCTGGAGCCGTCCAACGCGAAAGCGTATGCAGGTCGTGGATATAGCTATTTTTGTATTGGCTGGTATGCAGACGCTGCGCAGGATGCGAAGCGGGCAGACCAGCTCGCCCCGGGAAGTGCGGATGCTGTTTTTGAGCTCTTGCGGGAGCATGGGGATCAATGAGGCACGAAAAAAGAGCCGCTGCACGAAGCAGCGACTTTTTTGCGTCTGGAGAACGGTATTGGATTTCGGTAGAGTTATGTTATGGGAGTTAGGTAATGAACTTTGGAAGCTATTTGCCTGACGGCAAATGGCGAAGATATCCGTAAGGCGCTTAAGCAGACACTTGGCGCTTTAGCGCCTAGTGGTCGCTTATGCAGAGCAAAAGCGCCAACGGCTATCTTCAGTTGTTGACGGCGCGCTCTTCGTGCGGGCGGCCGAGAGGAATGCGGCGAATCCTTTCAAAGGGGATTTCGTTGAACGAATAACGAAGGTCGAGATACGAGTCCGTGCGGGACATCGTCACTTTCTTGAGGGTGAACTTCTTTGTCGAATTTTTGAGCTCCTGGATATAATAGGCAGCTTCTTCTGCCGAAAAGGTCCCGTTCTCGATCGCGACGCGGATGTTGTCTACCATCATGGGTAACACCTCCATAATCGTGTCGTCTGTATATTGGACAGTTGTCAGGCTCCAGTTGCAGTTTCCCCAACAACTTGACTGCATTATACACGAAAAGAAAGCGTTTGTGAAGTACAAAGAGGGGATAGAATTTCCCCTCAGGAGACGTGAAAGCGCTTAAACGCTCAAAAGATAACGTTTTCTCATTGTTTCGCTTGTATACTTCATCTGAGCATGTCTTTTATATGTAAACGGTTTCATATAAAATACATCAAGCTCGCGGCGTCTTTTTCCTCGTCGATGGCCGTGAGGATGTCATCGAGCGTGACGGCTGCGAGGCTCTTGTGGATGGCCTCGTCGAGCGGGCGATAGACGCGCGAAGCGAGGGCGCGGTCGAGTTCCGGCATTTTTTCCGGCGAAGCGGGCGCCGCCTCCTCCATCAGCGAGAGCTCGATGGCCGAGAGGATGTCGTAGGCCGTGATGGCGCGCGGTGCGCGGGAAAGCTGGTAGCCGCCCTGCGAGCCCTTGATCGAGTTCACGAGGCGGGCGCGCTTCAGGAGGGAGAAGACCTGCTCGAGATAGATTTTCGAAATGCCGAGCTTCTCCGAGATCGAGATGATCGTGATGGGAGCGCCGGCGGCGTAGCTGCGGGCGAGGTATGTCATGGCGGCGAGGCCGTAGCGGCCTTTGGCGGAAATCTTCATACGCGTTTCCTTCCTTTCCTAGCGCGATGGTAAGACTTGCTTTCCATCATACAGAAAACGCGGCGAAATGTCAATCACCTACCCGATGAATATGTTTGAAGGAAATTTGGTGCACAAAGGGCTTGACAAGTGCGTGCTGCCGCGCTATGATGTAAACATATTAATCATGTATGCAATTGGCGGACCAACCGCCCCGGATTTTTTCAAACGAACAGGAGGCAATTTTCATGGGAAAGATTTATCAGAGCGTCACGGAACTCATCGGCAAGACCCCGCTTCTCAAGGCGAACAATTTCATCGCGGCCAATGACCTGCCCGCGAACGTGCTCGTCAAGCTCGAGTATTTCAACCCGGCTGGCTCCGTCAAGGACCGCATCGCGAAGGCGATGATCGAGCAGGCGGAAAAAGAGGGCAAGCTGAAGCCCGGCAGCGTCATCATCGAGCCGACGTCGGGCAACACGGGCATCGGCCTCGCGAGCGTCGCGGCGGCACGAGGCTACAAGGCCGTCCTCACGATGCCGGAGACGATGAGCGTCGAGCGCCGCAACCTGCTGAAGGCCTATGGCGCGAAGATCGTGCTGACGGACGGCAGCAAGGGCATGAAGGGCGCCATTGCGAAAGCCGAAGAGCTCGCCAAAGAGACGCCGGGCTCCTTCATCCCGTCGCAGTTCACGAACCAGGCGAACCCGGCCGCGCATGAAGCCACGACAGGCCCAGAAATCTGGGAAGATGCCGATGGCAAAGTCGATGCCTTCATCGCAGGCGTCGGCACGGGCGGCACGCTGACGGGCGTCGCGCGCTACCTCAAGAAGCAGAACCCGGACGTCCATGTCGTCGCCGTCGAACCAGCCACGAGCCCTGTCCTCTCGAAAGGCCAGGCCGGCCCGCACAAGATCCAGGGCATCGGCGCAGGTTTTGTGCCGGAAACGCTCGACACGAAGATCTACGACGAGGTCATCGCCGTGCCGAATGACGACGCCTTCAAGTACGGCCGCCAGTTCTCCCATGCCGAAGGCATCCTGATCGGCATCTCCTCGGGCGCAGCCCTCGCCGCCGCCGTCGAACTCGCCCGCCGCGACGAATATAAGGGAAAGAACATCGTCGCCCTGCTGCCCGACACCGGCGACCGCTACCTCTCGACGGAACTGTTCGCAGAGTAATTTATCACCGAAAGGCTCCCTCTCAGAGGGAGCCTTCGGTTTCCCAAGGAACTTTTGAACGAAACCTTGACACCTCTTCCACTTTCGATTATACTGTTATCAAACAAGAATCGTTATTTGTTACGAGAAACAGGGGAAAGAGAGGGAACGACCATGTTTTCGGGAACGGAGGTCACAGACCTCCTGCGCGACAAGGGGTTCAAGGCGAC
>CACZFT010000076.1 GCA_902780535.1 uncultured Selenomonas sp.
AATGTCGTGAGCGCCGGGATGAAGACCATCGTCGAACCGCTCACGATGCCCGGCAGCGTCAGCGGCACGAGGATGCGCCGCAGCGTCTGCCACCAGCCCGCGCCGAGGTCGCGCGCCGCCTCGATGACGCTCTTGTCGATTTTCGACAGCGACACATAGAGCGGCAGCACCATGTACGGCAGGAAATTGTAAATCATGCCGACAACGATGGCGCCCGGCGTATTGATGAGCGAAAGCGTGGGCAGCCCGAGCGCCGAGAGCGCGAGATTGATGAGGCCGTTCTTTTCGAGAATCGTCTGCCACGCCATCGTCGTCAGCAGCGAATTCATCCAGAGCGGCAGCAGGAACAGCACGAAAATCAGCACCATCTTGCCCTTTTTCATCGACGTCAGGATCATGCAGAGCGGGTACGCGAGAATCAGGCAGAGCACCGTCGAAACGAGCGCGAGCTCCACCGACAGGCCGAGCGCCGCCATGTACTCCCACGAAAAGACCTCACCGAGGTTCGCGAGCGAAAACGTCCCCGCCTCGTCCGTCAGGCCGTGGTACAGCACGAAGAACAGCGGCAGCACGACGAAAATCGCCGCCCAGAGCGAGAACGGCGCGAGCAGCAGGCGGCCGAGCCGCTTCGACTCAAACATCTTTCGCCGCCTCCTCGTCTTCGGATGCCGGCTTCGCCATGATCTGGATGTTCGACGGCGCGAGCTGCAAACCGACCTCGCGGCCCGCCTCATGACCCGTGATCGTCTGCACGAGCCACTCGAAGCCCGCCGCCTCGATCGTGATGTCATAGACCGTGCCCTTGAACACGACCGACTTGATGACGCCCTGATACTGGCCGTCCTCCGGCGCCGTGATCTGGATGTCCTCCGGGCGGATCTGGACATCGACCGGGACATGTTCGCCAAAGCCCGTATTGATGCACGGGATGTCCTTGCCGAGGAGGTGGACGAGTTTGTCGCGCACCATGATGCCGTCAATGATGTTGCTGTCGCCGATGAAATCCGCCACGAACGCATTCTCCGGCTCGTTGTAGACGCTTTCCGGCGTCCCGATCTGCTGGATCCAGCCCTGATTCATGACGACGACCGTGTCCGACATCGAGAGCGCTTCCTCCTGGTCATGCGTCACGAAGACGAACGTGATGCCGAGCTCGCGCTTGATCTTGACGAGTTCCCGCTGCATCTGCTGGCGCAGCTTGAGGTCGAGCGCCGAAAGCGGCTCGTCTAAAAGCAGCACCTTCGGCTCGTTGACGACGGCGCGCGCAATCGCGATGCGCTGCTGCTGCCCGCCCGACATCGCCGTCACATCGGCATGCTCGTACCCGTCGAGGTTCACGAGCTTCAGCGCATAATGAATCTTGTCCTTGATGTAGTCGTTCGACTTCCCCTTGATGCGGAGACCGAACGCGATATTTTCTGCCACGTCCATATTCGAGAACAGCGAATACTTCTGGAACACCGTATTGACCTGCCGCTTCTCGGGCGGCAGCTTCGTGATGTCCGTGCCATCAAACAGGATGCGGCCGCTGTCCGGCAGCTCGAAGCCCCCGATCAGCCGCAGCGTCGTCGTCTTCCCGCACCCCGAAGGCCCGAGAAGCGTCACGAACTCATTTTCATGAATGGTGAGGTCGAGATCCTCGATGATCTTCCTCCCGTCATACGATTTGTTGATGCGCTCCAGGCGCAGCAGTTCTTTTTCCATCTTTCACTCTCCCTTTTTGGTTCAAAAAATCCCATGCACGGAACGTACATGGGATTTGTGCAATTCATTGTAACATATCAAAGAAGAGAAAACTAGAAGCGATAAATTATTTTTTTTGCTCTTTGCCGAACTCCTGCGCCTTGCGGTAATCGTAGACGACGCCGTACTGGAGCCAGCTGTCGATCGAGGCAATCAGGATGTTCATGATTGTATGGGCGCTCAGGGCGAAATTGCTGATTTCGCAGATCAGCAGCTTTTCCTGCGTCTTCACATGGCAGAACTCCACGCGGATCTCGTAGGGGCGGAACGTCAGCAGGTACTCGTTCTGCGTGCTCGATTCCTTCAGCAGCATGTGCTGCATGTCGCCCGGCTGCACCGGCACGAACCCGAACTGCTGCACGCGCTCGATGAGCTGCGGCTCCGTCTCCTTGTGGAAATGCGCATTGACTTCGTCACGCTTCTTTTCAAGCTCGGAAAACACAGGAAAAATAATCATGCTAAGACTCCCTTACTCTTTGAAAAAATATCAAGCCGTCTTCTGTGCGTAGTCGATGACTTCGCCATTCTTCTCATGCACGACGACTTCCTTCTCATACTCGAAGCACTCGTCCGCGATATCCTTGTTGAGCCAGATCAGGCAGATGAGGTTCGGGATGATCATGAGGCCGTTCATCGTATCGGAGAAGTTCCAGACGATTTCGAGCGTCGTCGTTGCGCCGACGAACGTGATCAGCGAGAACAGGACGCGGTAGCCCATGATGACGGGGCGCGCCTTGATGAGGTACTCGAGCGCCTTCTCGCCATAGTACTCCCAGCCGAGGATCGTCGAGAACGCGAACAGCGCGATGGCGATAGAGACAATGAGCTTGCCATACGTGCCAAACACCGTCGAGAACGCGAGAATCGTCAGCTGGACGCCGGAAACGAGCTTGCCGGTATCAGGATCGACCGTGCCGAGCATGCCGGACGACGCGATGACGAGGCCCGTCAGCATGCAGATGATCATCGTATCAAAGAACGTGCCCGTCATGTTGACATAGCCCTGGCGGGACGCATGGTCCGTGCGGGCCGCGGCTGCTGCAATCGGCGCGGAGCCGAGGCCGGCCTCATTCGAGAACACGCCGCGCGCAACGCCCCAGCGCATGGCCGTCAGCATGGAAGCGACGATGGAGCCGCCGATGCCGCCAGCGACGGACTCCGTCGAGAACGCCATAGCGAACATCTGCTCGACACCCGCTGGCACGGCATCAAAATTCACAACGATGACGATGATAGAGGCAACGAGGTAGAACACGGCCATCGTCGGCACGATGATGCTCGACACGAGACCGATGCGGCGGATGCCGCGGACGAGGACGCTGAGGGCCAGCACCATGATGACGGCACCGACCGCCCACGTCGGGATGCCATAGCTCGAATTCAGCGCGGCCGAAATCGAGTTTGCCTGCGTCATATTGCCGATGCCGAACGAAGCCAAAACGGCGAACAGGGAGAACAGCACGGCCATCAGGCGGCCGAAGCCGTTGTTGATGCCGTTTTTCATGGCGTACATCGGGCCGCCGGCCATCTCGCCGACGCTGTTCGTCTCACGATACTTCACAGCGAGGACGGACTCGCCATATTTCGTCGACAGGCCGAACGCCGCCGCAATCCACATCCAGACGAGCGCGCCCGGGCCGCCGAGCACCATAGCCGTCGCGACACCGACGATATTGCCCGTGCCGATCGTCGCCGACAGCGCCGTCATCAGAGACTGGAACGGAGAGATGTCGCCCGCGTGCTTGTCGCGCTTTGAGAACACCATCTTGATCGCATAGCCGAGGTTGCGCCACGGCAGAAACTTCAATCGGATTGTCAGGAAGATGCCCGTGCCGACGAGCAGCGCCAGCATCACAGGGCCCCAGACGAAATTGTTGACCGCAGCCAAGAGCGCCGATACATCCATGAAAATTCCTCCCCACACATCATTCTGTTCAAAAAGAAACAGCGCTGCCGCCGGCCTTCCACGGCCGATGTTCAAAGCAACGCTGCTTTACAGTTTATTTTATGCGCTATGGACGATTTTGTCAACAGTACGTGGACATGTATACACAAAATAAAAAGGCTCCCTCCCAGAGGGAGCTGTCGAGCGAAGCGAGACTGAAGGAGTGTCGAAGGTAGGATATCAGGATACTGCTGGATTACCTCCTGCGAAGACGTATCTCCGCAGACACAATCGAATCTAATGCCATGGCCTACCTCCGACACTCCCACCACCGCTTCGCGGTCCCCTTCCCTCTGTGAGGGAGGCACACGAAATAGATACTTCTGTTTCTTCTACTTCTTCTCCCTCTATCAATTTCTGTATATCGCATGGAAACACCTCGACAAGCACCCGGTCCCTCCATTCCCGCCGCCAGCCGAGCCCTTCGGGAAACGATTTGACGCCCTCTTTCCGGATGGCGTCCCAGCGCAGGAGCGCGTCAAGCCGCACGAGGTCTTCCTCCCCCGCGCCAAGACTCTTTGCAAACGCCAGCAGGTACGCATAGAGCTTCCGCACGGCATGATTCCTGCGATGGAAGCCTCGCGCCTCCCACCAGTCCGCGAGCCGCTGCCAGAACGCGAAAGCATCGCCGCCCATGAACTGCCGCGTCAGCCACGCTGTCGCCGTGCGGCAGCGGCCGGCATTGTAGTACCGCTCGAACACGTCCTCGAACGTATGCAGCCAGCGGATCTCGCCATACGTCAGCGCATCCGAGCGCAGCACCTCGTAGGGCGCCATCGTCATATATTGGTAGCCATACCGTTCGACAATCCCCATCATCGCCGCGCCCTTGAGGAACTTCAGGAACCCGAGCTGGAGCGCGTCGGGCTGCAGCGCGAACACATCAATGAACGACTGATGGAACGACGCCACGCCCTCCCCCGGCAGGCCGATGATCAGATCGACATGGAGGTGCATGTTGTGAAAGCCGAGAATCGTCCGGATATGGCTCGCAATCTTCGCCCAATGGTTCACGCGCGAGACAGCCGCGAGCGTCGCTGCGTTCGTCGACTGGATGCCGATCTCAAGCTGCACGCGGCCGCTCGGCATGCGGGAAAGCACGCCGAGCACCTCGTCATCGAGGTAGTCGATGGCCACCTCGAAATGGAAATTCGTCCGACACGTTTCAGGCAGCCCCGCGATGTATGTAAGAATCGGCAGAAAATGCGCCTTCTTCGCATTGAACGTCCGGTCGACGAACTTCACCTGCCGCACGTCATGGCGCACAAAGAATGCGAGCTCGCGCAGCACGCGCGGGAGCGGCAGATACCGCACGCCCGCCGTCGCGCACGACAGGCAGTAGGCACACGAAAACGGACACCCGCGGCTCGTCTCATAGTAGAGAATCCGCTCGCGGATGTCCGCCATTTCTTCCTCATGATACGGGAACGGCAGCGCCGAAAGCTCCGGCACGACGACGGCCGCGCCTTCGTGTACCGTGCCATCCGGCCCCCGCCAGGCAACGCCCGGGATGCCCGCGCCGCTTTCGCCAACTCGCAGCCGCTCGCAGAGCGCGGCAATTGCTTCCTCGCCCTCGCCGCGCACGACGTAATCGACCATCGGAAACGCTTTCATGAAAGCCGCCGTTTCATACGACACCTCCGGCCCGCCGCAGATGACCGTGCACCCCGGCAGCGCCGCCGGGAGCAGCTGCAGCAGCTCCTTCACGCGCTCGATGTTCCAGATATAGCAGGCGATGCCGAGCACGCGCGGGTGCATCTCGTAGACGGCTCCGAGCGTCGGCAGCAGGTAATCGTTGATCGTGACCTCGAGGATGCGCGAGCCCGGCACGGCTTCGCGCAGATACCGGACAGAGAGCGACGTATGCGAGTATTTCGCGTTGATGGCCAGCCAGACGATCCCTGCCTTTTTTGCCTTCTCTGCCGTCACTGGAGCACCCCGTTTTCTTTTTCCTTTGCATCTGCTTCCGGCACCGCCGCAGGCTTCGGCTCCTTCGTCTCGTCGCCCGTATCGACGACGCGGTTCTTGCCGAGATTCTTCGCGCGGTAGAGCCGCGCATCAGCGAGGCGGTAGAGGTCCCAGGTGCTCTCCGCGCCGTCCTTTTCCGCATTCGCCACGCCCATGCTGATGCTGACCGCGCGTCCGTGGATCGACCGGTCATCCACGATCGACTGCCGGATGTCCGACAGCAGCTGCAGGAACGCCGCATAATCCATGACGCCCTCGTCGAGAATCACGAACTCGTCGCCGCCCATGCGGATGAGATAGAGCCCCTGCGTCCACTGCAATTTCCGCTGGATCAGGTCGCAGACGAGCTGCAGCACGAGATCGCCCGTCTCATGGCCGAAATCCGTATTGTACTGCTTGAAATTGTCGATGTCGAAGAACGCGAGCGACAGCCCGCCATGCTCCTTCGACGAATGGAACATCTCCGTGCTGTACGACACATAGAAATAGCGGTTGTACGCATTGACGAGGCTGTCATAGAACACCATGCGGTGAATGAGCGGCTCCGCCTGCTTCAGCATGTGGCTCATGTCCTCGAAAATCAGGCCCTTCTTCGTCAGCTGCCGCCGATGCCGCTCGACCGCGTCATGCATCTCCACGAGCTCCTGGCGCGCGGCCAGCACCTTTTCGCACGGGATGGATGACGCGCCCTGGCAGTCCGCATCGAGGCGGCCGACGAGCGATTCGAGGGAATGCATGATCTGGATCGCTTCCTTGAGATCCTGCGTCTCATAGCCCGTCAGCTCCTCGCGCCGCTGCATCACATAGTCGCAGAGGAACTTCAGCGGATAGACCTTTTCGCCCGGAGAGAGATGTTCATCACTCGATTTCATGAATGGTTCCTTCCTTTCCCTCGAATACGAGGAACAACCCCGTCTGGTTCGAATTCTGCCCGCGCAGCTGCTCGCCGCCGCTGATGACGCCGTAATACGGCCCGAGCGCCGCCGCCCGTTTCTGCACCGCCTGCTCCGTGATGCCGTGCCGCTCATAGAACTGGTAGCGGTGAAAGCATTCCACCGTGAAAACGAACATCCGGTGCGGCACCGTCGTGCAGATGCGCTTCGCCGTCTCCCATGCGATGCGGTCATAGTCCTCGGAATCGAGGATGTAGATCGCGTCATTGAGATTCACCGTCTTCACCGTGTCCACCGCGCCATCCGGCTCCACGCCGCGCATGGAAATCACGAACACCTCGCTGCCGAGCATGCGCCCGATCGGGCGGTCGAGGACGTGCTCGAGAATCTTGCCGCGCCCGATGCCCGTTTCCTCGCTGTACACGTCAGCTGCCGGGCGGTCGTCGAGCTCGATGAGCCGCCGCGTCGAAAGATCCACCTTCGTCGCCAGATGCATCGGCGCCCCCGGCCGCACGCCGTAGAAGATTTCGCGGAACAGCATCACGCGGCCATGCAGATTCTTGAGAAAGAGCGCGATGCAGGCATCCTCGTACGTCCGTCCCTGGTACGCCACCTGGAACCGCGTCTCCGGATCCGTCAGCGCATCCGTATGGAACGCCGACCCGCCGAAAAGCGGCACGCCGAGCGGCGCGAGCATCGCCGTCAGCGTCGTCACGAGCTTCCCCTCGCTGTTCGTGCAGAACTCCAGGCAGACCGTATCGAGATTCGCCACGCCGAGCCCGCAGACCTTCCGCTGCACCTCGAGAACGTACTGCACCGGCGCCTGGCTGATGTTCTCGAGCAGCATCGCGTCCGCGAGGATGTCCGGATCCTCCTTCTGAAAGAGGAACAACATCATGCGGCCTTCGTCCAGCTGCTCGCAGTCAAAGATACGCACCGATTCCAACCCCAGCGACACGCCCTCAGGAAACGCCTCGTGCATCCTGCGCGCTGCTTCCGCGAGCGTGCCCTGCGGCGTCAGGAACAGCGCCACTGCGACGCCCTTCGCGTGGCGGTGCGCCCGCCGCGAAAACGTCGCCAGCGACTCCCCCGGCCGGCTCTTCATGATCTCCATACGGCATCCCTCTTTCAACAACATGTTCCCTGTCTTATCAGTTTATCAGGATTCCGGGCAAATTACAAGCAATTCACACAAATTCGGCTGAAAACTCCTATGAAACAATTGTCCCAACCCCTCCAGTCCGCCAGCAACACCGCTGTCAAGCAAAAATACTTGCATCCCCTCTGCCGTTATGCTATAATACACTCATTGTGTGCGGGAGCCGCGGCTCCCCACCGACAAACTGAAATCAAAACCCAGATTTCAAAAAGCAAGGAGGTGTATCGACATGGCACATGTTTGCGAAATCTGCAACAAAGGCGAGCTCGCTGGCAACAACGTCAGCCACTCCCATCTGAAGACGAAGCGTTCCTGGAAGCCGAACATCCAGCGCGTCCGCGCGATCGTCGACGGCGAGGTCAAACGCATCAACGTCTGCACGCGCTGCCTCCGTTCCGGCAAGGTCGAGCGCGCTCTCTGATCTTTTGCGCAAAATATCAGAAGCTCAAAAAGGAGCTGTGATACCGAAATGGTGTCGCAGCTCCTTTTGCTTTCCCTGCTTCTATCTTTCAGCCAGCATTCGTGCCCGCCAGGAACTTTCTGGCATCGGCTCCTGTTGATTCCATGTACCGGATGCTCTGCTGGATGACATCACGGGGATCTCCCTTTTCAATCGCACGAACCTCCTGCTGGCAGGCCCTGAGTGCCACGGCACAGTCAGGCGGAACCACCTTCCGAATCTCTGGGAGCACGATCTGCATCACGCGCCCCCAGACGTGGCAGAAATCCAGGAAGTCCCTCTCGCTGAGATACGTGCCATGCAGATACGAGAGAACCGCAAGATTCATCCAGTCCAGATAGCAGAGCAGCCGCGTCTTGGGACGATGCGTATTCTGTCTTGCATGATTGCGGAACGCGCTCAGTGTTTCGCCCAGGAAAACACAGACATGACCATCCCGCAGGAGCTCCAGCCATGTCGAGATATCTCCCATCGAGACATCCTGATACCCATAGAAGATGCCGACATCATACGTCTCCCCGCAGCGCAAGAGGGCCTTCCGGAGCAGGACAGTACTCTGCTCGCCGACGATATTGTTCCGATGGAGGAGCATATTCCGGCACAGGTGTCTTCCCGTGAACGTCCGATTCTCCATCCATAGCTGTCCATCGTGCCCTGCACGCGTCCTTCCGTATCAATCACATCCCGCTTCGACGTCACGAAGGCAATCTCCTCATCGATATCTTCGGCAAAGTACGCCATCATCTTTGCAATCTTCGACGGATAAATCACATCATCATGGAACAGCAGATTGACAAATGCGCCATGACATTCATTGAGCAGGAACTGCATGTTCGCAGAAGCACCCTCGCCCGGCAGATTCCCTCGATAAAAATACTGGATGTTTTCCTTCTGATCAAGCAAAGGCTGCAGTGCCTTGCGGACACGCATATCCGTACTGTCATCGCCAATCAGAATCTCGATGTTCCCGTATTCCTGCTGCAAGGCGCTCTCAAGCGCCTCCCTGCAGAAGGAAGGCTCGTTGTACGCCGGAATCAGGATGCTGACGAGCGGCTGGACCTGCGCCGCATAGCGCGCCAGGAACCCCTGCCGCGCCCGCTCAAAAACCGCCTCGTCCATTTCTGCAAAATACGGGGAGAGCCGCATCGTGACAAAAGGCAGCATCTGCTCACGAGCCACCGGAACAACCGTATCCAGCTGCCTTGCCTGCAGCGCCAGGACATGCGCCGTCGCAAGGAAGCATTCATCGACCTCCTCGTCCCATGGCACGTCCTCGCACGTCGCAAGGCACGTACCATCGACCGCCTGCACACGCTGGCAGAAGATGCCTGACTCTCCGTGCGTCTGCTGCACGTTCCCACTCTGCGGCTCCGCCCAGGCAAAATGACCAAACTTCCTCCGCGCATGACGGAAATCTCCATCCAGCGGCAGCGACGATCCGAAGAAACCCACCATGCCGACATGACCGGGCCACTGGAAAATTTCCAGAATCATCTTCAGCAGGCGCGGATTCAGCCAGGCGACAGCCGTATCAAGATAGACCTTGCAGCGCGCCGAGCTCTGCCGCATACCGGCATTATACGCTGCAGCGCGGCCTCCATCCCCCTCCATCGTGACGACTTCCACCTCAGCCGGCCGCCCATGGATTTCCGGAATCTCCAGCGTCGCGAGCTGCTCCATCAGCCGCTGGTACGATGCATCCTCCTGACGATAGATGATGATGGCAATCTTTTCCTCGTCCATATCCATCCTCCTCTGACAGCATTCTCGCTCCTGGCGTATCTATCTTCGAAAATGTTCCGCATACTCCCGCCGCAGCATTCCATACCACAACAGGTCGCATCGCTGCCCATGCAGGACGATCTGCTCTCTGGCGTCGCCCTCGCGTCGGAATCCCATGTGCTCATAGAATCCCACGGCATGCGCGTTCTCTTTCCACACGTTCAGATACACCTTGTGAAGGCCCAGCTCTTCAAAGGCGATGCGAAGAATTTCGCGCGTTGCAAAGCTGGCATACCCCTTGCCCTGGGCTTGCCGCCGCAACACGATGGCATACTCCGCCGTTCCATTTTCCATATCCACAGCCTTCAAGCTGATGGTTCCCTGATAGACATCCTTGTCATCGCAGATCGCATAATGGCGGGAAGAAGTATTTTGTTCTGTTTGAATGAACGAAAGTACATCCATCATAGTCATCTGCGCAAAATGGGCGTGGAAATACTGATTGACTGCAGGGTCATGCATCCATTCGAGCATGCCGCCCGCATCACTTTCACAAAGTGTCCGCAGTTTCATGATCCTTCTCCTTTCGTTTCATTTGTCCAAGTTCTTTCTGAAAAATCTCACGGATTTCGCGATTCGGGATCACCAATTCCGCTTTGATGCCCAAATCGTCTTCTTCCACATGCTCTGTCGTAAGATACCCCGTCGTTACCAGCAGCGTATAAAGCGCGTCCTGGTTCCGGTAGATTTCACTGTAAATGAAGTCTTCCTGCATCGTTGCACGGACATTTCCGCCCTGCATGACACTTTCGAGTTCGTCAAGTGTCCGGTTTTTGGCATGGCGCAGCATCTCGCCGAGGATGGCATTGCCGGATGTGTGCACCCAATAGGCGCGCGGATGGCAGCCGCTGTCAAAATAATTCACGACAGACCGCGGATTGTAAATTTCTTTTCCTGCGAAATGGTAGCCGTCATACCATTCCCGAAGTTCTTCCATCTTCCCATCGCAACCAAGATCATGCGTGATCTTTTCGACCTCCGCCGTCGTGAAGCCGAAGGCCTCTGGATATTTCATCTGGAGGACGCTGTCGACTTTCAGGTTGTTGAACGCCGAAAAGATGTTTTCCTTTGCGATGCGCAGCACGCCCGTCATAACTGCAAAATCAAGCGAGGGATTCGTCTTGAGCGCCGCAGAATAGAACTCGCGGAAGAAATCAATGGCCTCGTCATAGTAGCCGTGCTCCCAGGCCGACTGGATGGGGACGTCGTACTCATCGAGCAGCAGGACGGGCTTCCTGCCATAGTGGGATTCCATGAGGCGCAGCAGGAAAGCCAATGCATCTGAAAGGGACGTGAAGTCTCCATTCTTGCAAAGAACTTCCCCAAACTTCTGACGATCGTATGCGTTGAGGTCATCCTTCAAGAGAAAATCATGCTCATTGAAAAGATCTCCGAGCCGATCGCGCACGCGCACCTGCAAGACATCCCATGTCAGCCCCTTCCAGCCCTTCAACGTCAGGAACAGCACGGGACGCGTTCCCTGCTCGGCCATAGCTGCGGAATCGCCCGCAACGACCAGCCCGTCGAACAACTGTCGATGCTCCGCCGCGCCCTCGATGTCAAGAAAATACCTCATCATGGAAAGCGTCAGCGTCTTGCCAAAGCGGCGCGGGCGCGTGAAGAGCGTGACCTCTGCATGATTTTTCAAAAACGCCCCAAGGAACGCTGTCTTATCTACGAAATAATAATCGGAACGCACTTTTGCAAAATCATCGATTCCGATGGGCATGGACGTATGCATGCAGTCTCCTCCTTTCGCTTGGCATATTTGTCAGGCTTTCGCACCTAACTACTCCTTCCACCGCTTCGCGGTCCCCCTCCCTCTAGAGGGAGGCTAAATACCCGTTCACCGTCTCGATGACGTACTGCACCTCTTCCTCCTTCATGCCGTTGAACATTGGGAGGCTCAGAACAGTCTTTGCCATGCGCTCGGCGACGGGGTAGTCGCCTTCTTTATGGCCGAGGTACTGGTAGCACTCGGCGAGGTGCGGCGGGATGGGATAATGGATAACGGTCTGGATGTCGTGGTCTGCGAGGTACTGCTGGAAGCCGTCGCGATCGTCCGTCTCGATGACGAACTGGTGCCAGACGTGGTTGGCATTTTCACGCTGCTTTGGCAGGCGGATGGCAGGATTCTTGATGCCTTCGAGATACGCTGCCGCGATGCGCTCGCGCTCGGCGATGAGGTCATCGAGATGGCCGAGCTTCGTACGGAGCAGTACGGCCTGGAGCTCGTCGAGTGTTGTGGTATTTCTTTTCGCTGCCGTAATTGCGCAGCATGCGGAGCGTCCCCGCGAGCTCTTCGTCATCCGTCACGACGGCGCCGGCGTCGCCGAAGGCACCGAGATTCTTCGTCGGGTAAAAGCTGAAGCAACCCGCGTCACCGAACGCGCCCGTCATCGTGCCGGAGAACTTCGCGCCATGCGACTGGGCACAGTCTTCGACGAGACGCAGGCCATGCGCCTTCGCGATGCGGCAGATCGCGTCCATCTGCGCGGCCTGGCCGTAGAGATGAACGACCATGATGGCGCGCGTCTTCGGCGTGATGGCCGCTTCGATGCGCGCAGCGTCGAGCGTGAAACAATCATCCGGCTCGACAAAGACCGGCGTCGCACCATTCGCCGTGATGGCGAGGACGGTCGCGATGTAGGTATTGGCAGGCACGATGACTTCGTCCCCTGCCCCGATGCCGAGCGCGCGCACGGAAAGCGTCAGCGCGTCGAGGCCCGAACCGACGCCGATGCAGTATTTCCGCCCGACATAGGCCGCAAAGGCCTGTTCAAACGATTCGACCTCGGGGCCGAGCACGTACCAGCCGCTCCGCAGCACCCGCAGCGCGGCGGCCTCGTATTCCTCCTGATAAAGCTCGAACTGCCGCCCGAGCACAGCGAGATCAATCTTCATGCGTCTTTTTCACCAGCTTCAGAAATTCATCGTAATCACGGATGTAGTCGTCTTCATTGTAGAGCTCCGAAGCGAGCACCATGAGGACGGCGCCGTCGGAGAAGTCGTACATCTCGCGCCACATGTTGTTTGCCACATAGAGGCCCTCGTAGGGCTTTTCGAGCGGCACGATCTTTGTCTCGTAACCGTTGTCGAGCTTGATCTTGCAGCTGCCATGGATGCAGACGAGGATCTGCTCGAGCGACTTGTGTGCGTGCTTGCCGCGCACGACGCCGGGCGCCGTGTCGTACATGTAGTAGACGCGCTTGATGCGGAACGGGATGTCGCGGAACTCTTCGAGCGCGATGAGCTGTCCGCGCTCGTCGCCGTGCGACTGGAAAACATATTTATTGACTTGCATGGCAGTCCTTTCTCAGCCGCGAAGCGACCTGGCGACATCCTGGATGTTCTTTCCATAGCTGTCGATGAAATTGCGGAGCGAATTCTTCTGTTCAAGTTCTTTTTCCGGATGGTAGTCAATCTCGTGGAACGGGTACGCCGATGTGCCCTCACGCAAAATGCTGCCGAGGTTTTCCGTAAAGGATTTCTCTGTCATGACGCTCTTCTGTGCGAGCCGGCCACGGCGCTTGCGCTCCTCCGAATGGTCGATGAGATACGTGACGAGATCAACTGTGGACGGGATGTCCTGCCGCACAAGGTCGAGCTTGTCGAGATTCTGCAGCAGGCCATCGAGCGGATTTTCAAGCGGGCTGTGCGTGACGGGCAGGCGGCCGGTGATGGCCGCATACTGCGTCATGAGGCCGCCGAGCTCCGGCGTCGTATTGAGATAGAGGTCTACATTCTCGAGCACCTGGTAAAGGTCTTTTCGCTCCGGCGTAAAGAAGACGCGGCCAGCATGGCGCATCTTGAGCCAGAGAATGTCCTCGTCAATGGGCGCACGGCTCGCAAACCAGAACTTCACCTGCGGACAGCGCGTGAGGATAGCATCGACGATGCGGTAATACGTGCGCTCTGCATCCTTTGTCTTGAACAGCATGCCGCCCGAGAAGATGACGAAATCACCGGGCGTCCGCTCGAACGGATACCCCTCGAACGGCGCGTCCTTGCTGACGACGGGATAATACGGCTGCAGGCGGAGCTTCTCGCGCGGGATATGACGCTCCGCCATAGAAAGCGACGCACCGAAATCGCGGAATTCGAGGCAGATGTCGAATGCCTGCACGCCGAGCCAGTACGTATGATCCGTCAGGTTGACCTGATAGCGCTGCATGCAGTCCGCAAAGCGCTCGAACGCCATGACGCCCTCGATTTCCCACGGCGTCATGTAGAGGAAGCCGATTTCCGGCCGATAGTGCGCGATGACGGCGCAGATTTCCCGATAGCGGTCGATATGGGCCTTCTGATCGGATTCGAGCAGCACATAATCGGCCTTGTTCTCGCGCAGGACTTCCTCGATCTGCGGCAGCGGCTCATGCTTCTCGGCGACGCAGTAGATGATGTGATAGCCGAGCGCATGGAGCGCCTTCAGATAAATGAGGGCGAGGCCGCGCGTGTCAAGGCCGAAGCTGTCGAGGAAGAAGACATTCCCCGCGATGGACTCAAAAGGCTTCACATCGACGGGGACGTTCTGCTCGATTTCGCGCACCCATGCCTCGATTTCGTCATCCGTGACATGAGCGCCGTAGAGATAGAGATGCCAGCAGAGCATATGGAGGCGCTTCAGCGTGTCCGCCCAGTCCTTGCGCTCGACGCTCGCGCGGATTTCCCGTTTCTGCAGGCCGAGGTACAGCTGGATGTCCTGCTCCCACTGCTCGTTCTTCATCGCTTCGACGCGCGCGACAGACAGCTTGTTCTTGCGCGGCCTGCCAAAGAGCAGCGACTCGTAGTTGCAGCCCGAGCGCAGCTCCGTGTCATACATTTCAGCAAAATCAACGGCCAGCGAAGCATCCGGCGCACAGTTCGTGATGAAGACGTCGGCATGTTCGAGTACCTCGGGCGTAAAGGCGGCCTCGGCAACGTGCTGCCCGATCTGCGGCGCGTCATCCCCCGCCTCTGCAATCATCTGCTCCAGCCGCTGACGGTCAGGATGACTGGCCAGGCCATGCGGGATTTCAAAGAACAAAAAGACCGGCGCTCCGGGCTCAAACGCTTCAAGATAGGCATCGACGACCTGCTCCCAGAGCGGCTTGCTCGTGCCGAAATCAGCCACGAAGACATAGATGAACGTGCCGCTTTCCTGCAGCTTTTCAAAGAGCGCAGAGATGCTGCTCCGGCCATCGGGCAGCGGTACGTCGAACTCCTTCACGAAGGCGTCGATGTCCTCCATCTTCGCCTGCTGCGCGAGGATGTTGTCCTTTGGCCAGTTCCACCACTGGATGCGTTCCAGCGCGTCAATCGTCGCCTGCGGAAAGCGATAGCCTGTAACCCTCGCCGGATTTCCCTCGACGATAGCGTACGGTGGCACATCCTCGCGCACGACAGCGCCCGCGCGGATGACGGCGCCATTGCCGATACGGATGCCGCCCTCGATGAAAGCGTGGCTCCCGATCGTCACATCGCTGCCGACGATGATCTGGTAGCGGTTTTCCTCATACGCCTGGCGCTCTGCATTCTCGATGTCGCCTTTCGCCTGAACCACGTCGAAGAACGGATACGCCGCAATGCGGCTGGTATCCTGCCCCTTTCCGATCTCGAACGTCACGCCGTCCGCAATCGTCGTATATTTGCCCACGAGAAGATGCGCTCGCTCGCTGCCATACGAAAAACGGCAGCCGGCGACATACGACTCCGCGCCGATCGTCGCAAGGAGCACGCGCCCCTTCCCGTCCTTCGACGGCACCTGCAATTCAATGGCCTGCGCCTGCGGCTCGTTGAGCTTCAAGTCTGCCTGCAAATTTCTGCTTCCTTTCCATGGATTCCATGATTCCCTATGGTCACAGAATCCCAGTCATGTCTGTTTTTTATCATATCACAAAGTCAGCAGGTTCCGCAACGCTTCTTCGTCGATGACCTCGACACCGAGTTCCTGGGCTTTCTGGAGCTTGCTGCCGGCGGCTTCTCCTGCGACGAGGTAGTCGGTCTTTTTCGAGACAGAGCCTGTCACGCGGCCGCCGTGGGATTCGATCAGGGCGGCACATTCTTTGCGGCCGAGGTTCGGGAGCGTGCCTGTGATGACGAAGGTCTTGCCTGCGAGTTTTTCGTCGCCAGCGGCCTGCGCATCGGCTTCCATTTTGACGCCCTCTTTCGCCATATCGGCGATTTCGCGCTGGTTTTCTTCGTCAGCGAAGAATCTCGTGATGGCTTTCGCGCTGATGCCGCCCATGTCGCGGACGGCGAGAATCTGCTCCTCGCTGGCCTGCATGAGGGCCGGGATGGAGTGGAACGTGCGCATGAGCTCGCGGGCGGCGGCGCGGCCGATGCCGGGGATGCCAAAGCCTGTCACGAGGCGCGCGGGGTCGTTCTGCTTGCTCGCCTCGATGGCCGCGAGCAGCTTGTCCGTGTTCTTTTCCTTGCCAATCAGGCCGCTTTCGATCAGGGCGTCGCGGCGCTCCTTCAGGTGGTAGATGTCGGCGATGTTTTTGAGGTAGCCCTGCTCGATGAGGCCGTGGATGGCCGCCTCGCCAAAGCCTTTGATGTCCATGGCCGTGCGGCCGACGAAGTTCAAGAGGTGGTTTTCGAGCTGCGCCGGGCAGTTCGGGTTCTGGCAGCGGATGTCAGCCGTGTCCTCCATGCGGACGGCAGGCGCACCGCAGACGGGACATGTATCGCCGATCTTGAAAGGCTCGGTGCCTGCCGGGCGCTTCGATTTCACGACTTCCTTGATTTTCGGGATGATTTCGCCCGATTTGTAGACGCGGACGGTGTCGCCGATGCGCACGTCAAGGCTGTCGATGAAGTCCTGGTTGTGGAGCGTTGCGCGCTCGACGCTCGTGCCGCAGAGGCGGATGGGGTCAAAGACGGCCGTCGGCGTGATGCGGCCCGTGCGGCCGACGGAAAGCTCAATCTTGCGGATGACGGTTTCCTTTTCCTCGGGCGGATATTTGTAGGCGATGGCCCAGCGCGGCACCTTGCTCGTCGCGCCGAGTTTTTCGCGGTCTTTCAGGCTGTTGAGCTTCACGACGGCGCCGTCGATGTCGTAGGCGAGGTCGCCGCGGCTCTCGCCGATGGCCTCGATGGCCTGCCAGACTTCGTCAGCCGTACGGCAGACGCGGTAGCCGTGGATGGTCTTGATGCCCTGCGCGTGCATGTAGTCGTAGGCCTCGGTGTGGGTCGAAAACGTGCGCCCCTCGGCTGTCTGGAGGTTGAAAACGAACATGGAAAGGTGGCGTTCCTTCGTGATGCGGCTGTCGAGCTGGCGGAGCGTCCCGGCCGCGCAGTTGCGCGGGTTCGCAAATGGCTTGAGGCACAAAAGCTCCTGCCGCTCGTTGACGCGGTCGAACGCGGCCTTTTCCATGTAGACTTCGCCGCGAATCTCGAAATACGGCAGCGGGTCTGGGAGCTCCTGCCGGACATCGTCAATGACGCGGGCATTCGCGGTGACGTCCTCGCCCTGCACGATGCCATCGCCGCGCGTGATGGCGCGTTCGAGCTTGCCGTCGCGGTAGCGCAGCGCCATCGAGAGGCCGTCGATCTTTTCCTCGACGACGAATTCGGGATCCTTGAGCGCCTGCTGCAGTTCCTCGACGAATGCATAGATTTCCTCTTTCGAGAACACGTCGGCGAGCGACAGCATCGGGACGTCGTGCTTCACGAGGACGCCGGCCGTCCGCATGGCGCGGCCTCCGACCATCTGCGTCGGAGAGTTCTTCGTGATGAGTTCGGGGTACTGCTTTTCGAGCGATTTGAGGCGCAGCATGAGCTGGTCGTATTCGTAGTCCGAGATTTCGGGGTTGTCTTCATTATAATAGCGGTCGTTGTGGTGGCGGATCTCCTTGCGGAGCTTCGTCAGTTCGCGCTTGACCGACTGAATGTCCTGTTCCATCGAAATTTTCCAATTCCCTTCGCGCAAATTCTAAGTTCTGTCCTCTATGATAGCAGATGTGGAGGCGTTTTTCAAAGATTCGCACCCGCGGAAGAATACGGACGTGCCAATTGTTTTGTCCTACAAGGGACTCCCCCTGCCACTTCGTGGCCCTCCCCCCTCTGAGAGGGGGGCTGAGGGTTGGTTTGAAAGGAGATTTTTATGAAATTCAAGTTCGCCCACAACAATTTCAATGTCCTCGATCTCGAAAAGAGCCTCGCGTTCTACAAGGAGGCGCTCGGCTTTGTGGAGTCGCACCGCATGGAGACGCCGGGGTTCACGCTCGTCTACCTCTCGGACGGCGGCCAGACGCCGCATGAGCTCGAACTCACGTGGCTCAAGGACCGCAAGGAGCCTTACGACCTCGGCGAAAACGAGTTCCACCTCGCCGTAGAGGCCTCCGATTTCGACGCTGCGCACGCGCATCACCAGGACATGGGCTGCATCTGCTATGAAAATCTCGCGATGGGCGTCTACTTCATCGCCGACCCGGACGGGTACTGGATCGAGGTGCTGGGGCGGAAATGATTGCTTTTTCTCCTCTGCTGTGATATACTCTTCTCAGGAAATCTCATACGAGAGTTCATGGCAACACAAAAAAAGCCCGCCCCCGACTGGTCATTAGGGGCGGGCTTTTTGCGCAACAGAGTCACGCATGCGCTGAATGCCACATTACGGTTGCTGATGCCGTTTCAACGCTTCGAGAATCAGCGAGGCAATCAGACTGCCGAGAATGCTGATCCCGAGGTTCAGCAGGAAATACGAAGAGTTCATGGGCAACCCTCCCTTCCGGGCCGGGTTTAGCTGGTCAGGCTGTGGCAATACAAGTATATCGGAGTCTCAGAGAAAACACAAGGCGATGAAAGTGTCAGGATGGATGATTTCACGCATGAAAAAAGCGGGCGGCTGTAAAAGTCGCTCGCTTTTTTCTGCAACAAAACGTTACGCTTTTTCAAATGTGAACTCTGTTCCGTCGTAGCCCATCTTGATTGTATCTCCATCCCCGGCTTCGCCGCGGATGATTTCTTTCGAGAGAGCTGTCTCGACTTTGTGGGAGATGAGGCGCTTGAGGGGGCGGGCGCCGAAGTTCGGGTCGAAGCCCTGATTGGCGAGGGCCGTGAGGGCGGCGTCGTCCCACGTCAGCGAGATGTTTGTCTGGCGCTCCATGCGCGCTTTGAGGTCGTTCAGGAGGATGCCTGCAATTGCTTTGACCTGCTCTTTCTGGAGACCGCGGAACATGATGATGTCATCGACGCGGTTCAGGAATTCGGGGCGGAAGTAATCCTTGAGGATGTCCTTGACGGCGCCTTTCGCCTCGTCGTAATCCTTGTTGAGGATTTCGTGCGAGCCGAGATTGCTCGTCATGATGATGACGGTGTTCTTGAAATTGACAACGCGGCCTTTGCCGTCCGTCAGGCGGCCGTCATCGAGGATCTGCAGCAGCACGTTGAAGACGTCGCGGTGCGCTTTCTCGATTTCGTCGAGCAGGATGACGCTGTACGGACGACGGCGCACGGCTTCGGTGAGCTGGCCGCCCTCGTCGTAGCCGACGTAGCCCGGAGGCGCGCCAATCAGGCGCGAGACGGTATGCTTCTCCATGTACTCGGACATGTCGATGCGGATGATGCTGCGCTCGTCGTCAAACAGTGCTTCGGCCAGCGTTTTGGCAAGCTCGGTCTTGCCGACGCCCGTCGGACCGAGGAAGATGAACGAGCCAATCGGGCGGTTCGGGTCCTTGATGCCCGCGCGCGCGCGCAGGATGGCGTCGCTGACGGCCTCGACGGCTTCGTCCTGGCCTACAACGCGCTCGTGGAGGACGGTGGGCAGGTGCAGCAGCTTCTCGCGCTCGCCCGTCAGCATCTTCGTGACGGGGATGCCCGTCCAGCGCGACACGACGCTCGCGATGTCCTCTTCGCCGACTTCTTCTTTGAGCAGGCGCTGGTCTTTCGACTTCTTGTTGATTTCGGCTTCCTGCTCGGCGAGCTGCTTCTGGAGCTCGGGCAGCTTGCCGTATTTGAGCTCCGAGAGCTTGTTGAGATCGTAGGCGCGCTCGGCCGTCTCCATTTCGCTGTTGACGGCGTCGATTTCCTTTTTGATGGCGCGCACGCGCAGGATGCCCTGCTTCTCCTGCTCCCAGGCATCCTTGAGTTCCTTGTCCTTCGCTTCGAGCTCGGCCTTTTCCTGTTCGAGCTTTTCGAGGCGCTCTTTCGATGCAGCGTCGGTCTCTTTCTTGAGCGCCTGCTCCTCGATGGTCAGCTGCATGAGCTTGCGGCGGACTTCGTCGAGCGGCGCCGGCATGGATTCGATTTCCGTGCGGAGCTTCGCGGCCGCCTCGTCGACGAGGTCGATGGCCTTGTCGGGCAAAAAGCGGTCGGAAATGTAGCGGTCGGACAGCGTCGCGGCCGCCACGAGTGCGGCATCGCGGATGCGGACGCCGTGGTGGACTTCATAGCGCTCCTTGAGGCCGCGCAGGATGGAAATGGTGTCCTCGACGCTCGGCTGGTCAACCATGACGGGCTGGAAGCGGCGCTCGAGCGCGGCGTCCTTCTCGATGTACTTGCGGTACTCGTTCAGCGTCGTCGCGCCGATGCAACGGAGCTCGCCGCGCGCGAGCATCGGTTTCAAGAGGTTGCCCGCGTCCATGGAGCCCTCAGCCGCACCGGCACCGACGACGGTGTGCACTTCGTCGATGAACAGCAGAATCTGGCCGTCGGACTTGACGATTTCGTTCAGGACGGATTTCAGGCGTTCCTCAAATTCGCCGCGGTACTTCGCGCCCGCG
>CACZFT010000077.1 GCA_902780535.1 uncultured Selenomonas sp.
AGGCAGGCACTGATGAGAATCATCTACATACATCTTCTTTCTAACGCCCACGTCCCGGCATCCTTGCCAAAAACTGTTTCAGCGCTGGCCGAACTTCTGAACGCGCACGCCGAGATCATGAGCGAGCGCCGAAAAATCTTCGGCGCCGACCGCGCGCCCCGCATAAATCGGGATGGCCGCGCACGTCTTCGCATCGTCAAGCGCATTGTGATGATGGAACTTGATATGGAGGAACGCGCCGACCGTGCCGAGCTTGTGATTTTCAAGCGTCGGCCAGACTTTGCGCGAAATCGCGACGGTGTCGCAGTAGGAAAAGGCTGGCGCACGCAGGCCCTGCCGCGCGAGGCAGGCCGCGAGCACGCCCATGTCGAAGCGCGCGTTGTGCGCGACGACGATGCGGCCCGCGAGATGCTCCGAGAGCTCCGGCCAGATGCCTGCGAAATCCGGCGCGTCGGCCGTATCCTCGCGCGTGATGCCGTGAATCTTCGTGTTGAACCAGTGATAGGCGTTGCCCGGCGGCTGGATCAGCGAATAGTAAGAATCCACGAGCTTCCCGCCGCGAACCTCGACGACGGCGACGCTGCACGCCGAGTCGCGCTTCGCCGTGGCCGTCTCGAAGTCGATGGCCGCAAAATCCATCATGCCTTTATGCCTGCGCTTTCTTCTTCTGGAGATAATCGTCGATGGCGGCAGCCGCCTTGCGGCCCGCGCCCATGGCGAGGATGACCGTCGCAGCGCCCGTCACGATGTCGCCGCCTGCAAAGACGCCGGGCTTGCTCGTTGCGCCCGTCTCTTCGTCAGCCGCGATGTTGCCGCGCTTCGTCGTCTCGAGCCCCGGCGTCGTATGCGCGATGATCGGATTCGGGCCCGTGCCGATGGCGACGATGACCGTATCGACGTCGATGTCGAACTCCGAGCCCTCGATGGGCACGGGGCGGCGGCGTCCGCTCGCATCCGGCTCGCCGAGCTCCATGCGGATGCAGCGCATGGACTTCACCCAGCCCTCGCCATTGTCCTCGATGGCCACGGGGTTCGTCAGCAGCTGGAAGTCGATGCCCTCTTCCTTTGCATGCTCGACTTCCTCGGCACGTGCCGGGAGCTCGGCCGCACTGCGGCGATAGACGATGGAGACATGCTCCGCGCCGAGGCGCAGCGCCGTGCGCGCCGCATCCATCGCGACATTGCCGCCGCCGATGATGGCCGCGCGCTTGCCGACCTTGATCGGCGTCGCATACTCCGGGAACTTGTACGCTTTCATGAGGTTGCAGCGCGTCAGGAACTCATTGGCGGAATAGACGCCGTTGAGGCTCTCGCCGGGGATGTTCTGGAAACGCGGCAGGCCGGCGCCCGTGCCGATGAAGACAGCATCGAAGCCCTCTTCGTTCATGAGCTCGTCGACCGTATAAAGGCGGCCTGCGACGGAATCGAGCTCAATCTTGACGCCGAGCGCCTTGATATTGTCGATTTCCTTCTGCACGACGCGGTCTTTCGGCAGACGGAACTCTGGGATGCCGTACGACAGCACGCCGCCCGCCTTGTGGAGCGCCTCGAAGATCGTGACCTTGTAGCCCTTCTTCGCGAGGTCGCCCGCGCAAGCAAGGCCGGACGGGCCCGAACCGATGACGGCGACGGACTGAGCGTCAGCCGCGACTTCCGGCTTTTCGACCTTCTCACCTTTTTCGAGTGCGCGGTCAGCGACGAAGCGTTCGAGGCGGCCGATGCCGACAGACTCGCCCTTCTTGCCGAGGATGCAGAACTTCTCGCACTGGTTCTCCTGCGGGCAGACGCGGCCGCAGACGGCCGGCAGAGAGTTCGATTCCTTGATTTTCGCGACAGCGCCGTCATAGTCGCGCTCTTTGATTTTTGCGATGAACTCCGGGATGTTGACCGAGACCGGGCAGCCCTTGCGGCACTGCGGCACCTTGCAGTGCAGGCAGCGCTCCGCCTCGGCCACGGCCGTCTCCTCGTCATAACCGAGCGCGACCTCGTCGAAATTATGTGCGCGGACTTTCGCGTCCTGCACGGGCATCGGGTGTTTCTTCATTGAAAGCGCCATGTCAGTTCCTCCCCAGTCCGATCTTGCAGACGTGATCCTTTTCCTCGGCCTCCAGGTCGCGGTACATGCGCTGGCGGTTCATGAGGCCCTTGAAATCGACGAGATGGCCGTCGAACTCCGGCCCGTCGACGCAGGCGAACTTCGTCTCGTCTCCGACCGTCACGCGGCAGCCGCCGCACATGCCCGTGCCATCGACCATGATCGGGTTCAGCGACACAACCGTCTTGATGCCGAGATTGCGCGTCGCATCGGCCACGCTTTTCATCATGATGACCGGGCCGATGGCCGTGATCTGCGCGATTTTCTCGCCGCGGTCGACGAGCGCCTGCACGGCATTCGTCACGAAGCCCTTGATGCCGCGCGAGCCGTCATCCGTCGTCACGACGATTTCGTCCGTGACCTGTTTCATCTCGTCCTCCATGATGAGGATGTCCTTCGTCTTCGCTCCCATGATTGCGATGACCTTGTTGCCGGCTTCCTTCATCGCTCGCGCAATCGGGAACGTCGGCGCGACGCCGATGCCGCCGCCGACGACGACCATCGTGCCGTCGAGCTTGCCGATTTCCGACGGGCGGCCGAGCGGGCCGACGAAATCGAGGATGTCATCGCCCTCGTTCAGCGCCGCAAGCTCCATCGTCGATGCGCCGATGACCTGGAACACGATGAGGATGCGCCCCGTCTCGCGGTCGAAATTCGCAATCGTCAGCGGGATGCGCTCGCCCTCTTCATTGACGCGCAGCACGATGAACTGCCCCGGCTCCGCCTTCTTCGCCACGCGCGGAGCGTCAATCTCCATCGCGTAGACATTCGGCGAAAGCTCTTCTTTCTTCAAGATCTTGAACATATGGCTTTCTCCCCTATCATATTTTCAGTGAACATTTATTGAAAGACGCCCTCGAGGTATGCCTCGAGGTTCGTCTTGATGGGCATGACATAGAGGCTCGCGTCCCGCTCGTCCGCGAACTGCAGTACCTCGCGCGTGAATTGGATGCTCCAGTCGAGCGTCGGTTCAAACGATTTCGGGAACACGACCTTGTTCTTGCGCTCCCAATAGCTCTGCGAGCGGTCGGAAAGGACAGGCGACACACCCCAGTAGACATCCGTGACGCCGAGGCTCTCGAACATGTCAGCATAGATGCCGACGAGCCGCAGGTCGAAAAACGGCTGCGTGAAGAAGCCTGCCGCGCCCGACTGCAGCTTGCGCTCGATGCGGTAGAGCTCCTTGCTCATCGAGCCGCGATATTGGTCGATGCCCGCATACGTTTTGACCTCGGGCATCTCCTCGTGGAATTTCCTGAGCACGTCCGTCGTCGTCGTCGGATAGACCTTGTGGCGCATATCCTGCGGCGGGTCGCCCTGGATGACGAGCACCTCGCGGATATTGTGCGCGCGCAGATACTCCTTCATCGGGAGCGGCTGCGAAAGGTCGATGTCCATCGCGCGGATGTGCGGCATGACGGCAGGAAAATACTCCTGCGCGATGGCCGCGCCCTCCCAGCTCCGCACGGGTCGGCACGGCCGGCCTTCGCCTTCGCGATGGCCAGCTGCTCGCGCAGATTCTCCTCATCGCGCGGCACGAGTTCGACGGAAATTCTCTTCATATAATAGGCACCTCCACAAGATGACAGGTTGACAAGTTGACATATCATCTATTGTAGATGGTTTTTCGTGATTTGGCAAGGATGCAGAAACCGCATACGCATTCCATGCCTTTCAGCGGCGGGAAAGCGCCAGCACGAGCGTCCCGCCATCGCCATCGAGCGTCACGCTGTCGTCGCCGATGGCCGCGACTGTATAGCCGCCGACCGCCTCGCCTTCGGAAACGAGATGGCTCCCGCCGCCCGCGCGGATGACGGCAAGCGTCTGGCCGTTGCCGCTCGCGATCCCCTTGAGCACGAGTGCTGTCGCCTGCGGCTCTGCCGCAGACGCATCTTCCACGACAGAAGCACGGCTCGGAGCCTTTGGCGCAGCTGTTTTTTTGTCATCAACCGCTTTTGCAGCGTCCGGCTTCTCGGCGGCCTGCGGCTGTTTTTCTTTCGAGGGCGCAGACGCTGCTGCCATCTGCTCACGCGTCTCATGGAGCATCGAGAAAGGATTTCGGAGCTCGCCCGCCGCTTCCGCCTCGTCCGCGCCTTTCACTTCGAGGCGCGACGGGCTGTTCTGCGTTGCATCGGCCGGCACGGACGTGGGCGGCGGCTGTTTCAGCGCCAACCGCTCATCATCCGCATCCTTCCAGAGGAACAGCGCGGCCGCGAAACAGAGCAGCAGCACAAAAGCCTCGGCTTCCGCCGCCTGCTTCGGCTGCTCCTGACAGAACGCACGAAGCTTCTGCCATCGCTCTTCCACCACGCGCCGCAACTCCTCCATCCACTCCGTCTCCTTTCATTATCATTGTCCTCGTGTATTATATCATTTTTCACGTAAATTGTCTCTGATTTCCTGTTGAACAAAAAAGAAAACGACCGCTGCAACGCGCAACGGTCGTTCGATATTTAGTTCCAGCGTATCACAGCACGAGCCCCATCCATGTCCAGTACGTCTTCGTGAGCAGCAGCGTCACGAGGTAGGCGAGGATGGTCAGCGGGATGCCGGTCTTGATGAAGTCTTTGACTTCGAACGTCTCCGTGCTGTAGGCAATCATGTTCTGCGGGGCGTTGACGGGCAGGATGAAGCCGAAGCAGATCGTGTACTGCAGGATCATGACCATGCCGACGACGTTGAGCGGGTTGTGCTCCGCCGCGCCCTGCAGGACGGAGATGCAGATCGGGATCATCGCGGACGAGAGTGCTGTCGCACTCGCGAAGCCGAGATGGATGACGATGAGGAAAAGCGCGAGCACGGCGATGATGAAGAAGCCCGTCGCGTCGAAGAGATGGAAGTTCGTGACGATTTCATGCGCGATCCAGGCGCCGGCCTTCGTCGAGAGGATGGCCGAGCCGAGGCTGATGCCGACGCCGAACAGCATCAGCGTGCCCCAGCCGATGCGCTGCTGGGCTTCTTTCCACGTCATGATGCCGATGCCCGGCATCATCATGAGCGTGATGGCGACAATCGTCGTCGAGGACGTGTCGAACGGATGGACTTTCTTCTCGGTCGCCCAGAAGAACAGCAGGATGCACGAAAGAATCATAAGCTTCTTTTCGTCGCCGCCCATCGGGCCGAGCGCGCGCAGCTCTTTTGCGATCTTTTCCTTGCCGCCCGCGATTTCCTTCATCTCCGGCGGCATCATCTTCAGCAGGACGAAATAGAGCAGCACGCTCATGATGACAGCGAACGGCGCGGCGGCGATGAACCAGTCGAGCCAGCTGATCGTCGTGCCGAGCTGCTTTTCGATGAAGCCGAGCGCGACCATGTTCTGCGCGGCGGCCGTCTTGATGCCGACGTTCCAGATGCTGTCGGCCTGTGCGACGGCGATGAGCATGATGGCCGCGAACTTGCTCTTCCGCGAGACACCGAAAACGGCGATGATGCCCATGACGATCGGCACCATGCAGCTGACGCGCGCCGTGGTGCTCGGCACGAAGAAGCTCAGCACGAAGCCTGTGAGGATGACGCCTGCGAGGACGTGGTTTGTCTTCGCGCCGATTTTTGAGAGCACGAAGAGCGCGATGCGCTTGTCGAGGCCCGTCTTCATCATGGCGGCCGCGATGAACATGGCCGCGCCGACGAGCGCGAGCGCCGATGACGAGAAGCCTGCGAGCGCGAGCTTCAGCCCCGCCGATGTGCCGAGGAGCTTCGACGGGTTCGCCATGTCAGGCGCCGTGCCCAAGAGGAACGCCATGAGCGAGATGATGATGCCCGACGACACCGGGTACGAGACGGCCTCGGTCATCCAGATGATGACGGAGAAAATCAGGATGCCGATCATGCGGTGTCCGGCGGACGAGAGGTCTGGCGGCGTCGGCAGCGCGAGCACGGCAATCAGCACGAGGATGGCGATGGGCAGGCCCATCTTGTAACCCTCCTTTGACATGAATCCAGAAATACGGCACTCAAAAGCACGAAAAAGCAAACGGCAGCCTCCCATCAGGAAGACTGCCTGTAACTTACCAAGCGGTCGATACCGATGCGACGTTGCATCTATACTCGACTTGCATGTTTATTATATTGTACTTGCTATAGCTCAAGTGTACCAAAGCAGCTTGGAATTGTCAAGTTGTAAATGTATTGTTCTACATATTTCGATATGCTATACTGAACGTGTTGTCTCTACCTCACAGGAGGGAGGTGAACAACGTGGCTGACTTCTTTCTTTCATTGTTTGTCGGCATCCTTGCGGGCATCATCGCAAATTTGCTGACAGACTTCATCCGCCACAAGAGGCACTAACTTCCCCATGTGTATCAGTCGGCTAGGCTGGTCGATGATGGCACAAAAAGACCCTCGCGGAGGCTAACCCGCGAGGGTCTTTTTTCGGTGAAGACGTGGCTATCGACTTCTCCTCTTTCTTTCGCGTTCAGTATATCATTTTTCCCGCATAAATGCAAGAAATCTCAGAACAGCCCCGTAATCTTGCCGTTCTCGTCGATGTCCATATCCATGGCCGCCGGATGCTTCGGCAGACCGGGCATCGTGAGGATGTTGCCCGTCAGTGCGACGATGAAGCCTGCGCCCGCGCTCACGCGCAGTTCTTTGACCGTGATGCGGAAACCGGTCGGACGGCCGAGTTTTGTCTGGTCATCGGACAGAGAGTATTGCGTCTTTGCCATGCAGACCGGCATCTTGTCGAAGCCGAGCTCTTCGATTTCCTTGAGCTGCTTCTGCGCGGCCGGTGTGAAGTCCACGCCGTCGCCGCCGTAGATTTCGCGCGTGATCGTCTCGATCTTCTCGGGGATGCTCTTTTCCACGTCATAGATGAAGTGGAAGTCGTTCGGCTTCTCGGTCGCCGCGAGGACTTTCTTCGCGAGTTCGAGGCCGCCTTCGCCGCCTTTGGCCCAGACTTCCGAGAGCGCGACTTCCGCGCCGAGTTCGTTGCACTTCTTTTCGACGAAATCGAGATCTTCCTTCGTGTCCGTCGGAAACGCATTGATGGCCACGACGGCGGGAAGGCCGAACGCCTGGATGTTCTCGATGTGCTTCGTGAGGTTGGCAAGGCCTTTTTCGAGTGCCGCCATGTCCACTTTGCTAAGTTCCGTCTTCGGCAGGCCGCCGTGCATCTTGAGCGCGCGCACCGTCGCGACGATGACGACGGCATCGGGCTTGAGACCCGCAAAACGGCACTTGATGTCGAGGAATTTCTCGGCGCCGAGGTCGGCACCGAAGCCTGCCTCCGTGATGACGACGTCGGCGAATTTCAGCGCGTACTGCGTCGCCATGACGCTGTTGCAGCCATGCGCAATGTTCGCGAACGGGCCGCCGTGGACGAACGCCGGCGTGCCTTCGAGCGTCTGCACGATGTTCGGCTTGATGGCGTCTTTGAACAGCAGCGTCAGCGCACCCGTAACGCCGAGCTCCTTCGCGCGGATGGGGCGGCCGTCGCGGCTGTAGGCCACAAGGATTTCGCCGAGGCGGCGCTTCATGTCCATGAGGCTCGTCGAGAGGCAGAGGATGGCCATCATTTCGGACGCGACCGTGATGTCGAAGCCCGTCTCGCGCGGCGTGCCATGCGCCTTGCCGCCGAGGCCGATGACGATGTTGCGGAGTGCGCGGTCATTGAGGTCGAGCACGCGCTTCCAGACGATGCGGCGCACGTCAATGTCGAGCGCGTTGCCCTGCTGGATATGGTTGTCGATGACGGCCGCGAGCAGGTTGTGCGCCGTCGTGATGGCATGGAAGTCGCCCGTGAAATGGAGGTTGATGTCCTCCATCGGCACGACCTGCGCATAGCCGCCGCCGGCCGCACCGCCCTTGAGGCCGAAGCACGGGCCGAGCGACGGTTCGCGAAGAGCGACGGCCGTCTTCTTGCCGAGGCGGTGGAACGCATCGGCGAGGCCGACACTCGTCGTCGTCTTGCCCTCGCCGGCCGGCGTCGGGTTGATGGCGGTCACGAGGATGAGCTTGCCGTTCGGCTGGTCTTTCACGCGCGCATAAGCCTGCGGCGTGACCTTGGCTTTGTATTTTCCATAGAGTTCGAGCTCGTCCTCAGTGATGCCGAGTTTTGCGGCAATCTCCTGAATCGGACGCATCTCGGCTTCCTGTGCGATTTCGACATCGGTCTTCATGAGCGGTTCCTCCTCTTATTTGGAAAGCTGCAGTTTTTCCATGAGCATGGCGACGGTCAGAAGCCCGACGCCGCCCGGCACGGGCGTGATGGCGCCTGCGACGTCCTGCACGGCGTCAAAATCGACATCGCCGACGAGCTTCTTTGGCGCGATGCGGTTGATGCCGACGTCGATGACCGTCGCGCCGGGCTTCACCATGTCCGCCGTGATGAATTTCGGCTTGCCGACCGCCGCGACGAGGATGTCCGCCTCGCGCGTGACGGCGGCAAGGTCTTTCGTATGGCTGTGGCAGACCGTGACCGTCGCATTCTTCGCGAGCAGGAGCTGCGCCATCGGCTTGCCGACGATGTTGCTGCGGCCGACGATGACGGCGCGTGCGCCATCAATCGGGATGCCCGCGAGTTCGAGCATCTTGAGGCAGCCCGACTCCATCGACGTCCTTCGCGGGGTCGATGCGGTCAAGGATTTCCTGCTCCTCGCGGTGCAGAGCCTCAGGCAGCGGCAGCTGGACGAGGATGCCGTGGATGCGCTTGTCGTAGTTGAGCTCGTCAATCTTCGCGATGAGCTCGGCTTTCGTCGTGGTTGCCGCCATGCGGATGACCTCGGAGTAGATGCCGAGCTCGGCGCAGGCACGGTCTTTGTTGCGCACATAGACCTGCGACGCGGGGTCTTCGCCGACGATGATGACGGCGAGTCCCGGCGTCACGCCATGCTTCGCCTCGATGGCGCGCGCGCGCTTTGCCGCGTCCTCCTTGAACTTTGCCGCAAATTCCTTGCCCGAAAGAAGCCTTGCTGTCATAGATACCATCCTTTCCGGCCGCTGCCCATCATCGCATCAGGCGACGAGGTAGCTGGCCCAGGTGAAGAGGAAGAGCGCGATGGACACGAGGCCATTGCGCATGAAATACCGCTGGTTGAGGCAGCGGAAATCATTCCATTTCAAGATGCGGTGCTGGTAGATGAGCACGAGCCCCGCGATGACGACGCCGATGTAGTACGGCCATGCGATATGCACGAGGATGCCCGCGCAGAGGAATGCGAAGAACGCGAACAGGTGATAGTTCCGCGCGATGCCGAATGCATTCTTCGCGCCGTGCTCCGTCGCGAGCGAGTGCAGGCCGTGCTCCATGTCGAATTTCCGATCCTGCGCGCCATACATGCCGTCAAAGCCCGCCATCCAGAAGATAACGCCGACGCAGAGCACGAGCAGCTGGAACGAGATCACCTCGCCGCCCGCCGCGACCCAGCCGCCCGCGGGCGCCATCGCGATGGCAATGCCGAGGAACACATGGCAGTAGCCCGTGAAGCGCTTCGTGAACGGATAGATGATGCACGGCAGTGCCGCGATGGGCAGCAGGTAGATGCAGATGGGCCGGAGCTGGAGCACGGCGGCAATCAGGATGATGAAGCACAAGACGATGAAAATGAGCGCCTCGTGCTTGGAAATCCGTCCGCTGACCATCGCGCGGCTCTGCATGCGCGGCTGCTGGCTGTCATACTTGAGATCGGCGAGGTTGTCAATCGCGAGCGACGCCGCCCGCGCCGACGTCAGCGCGACCGTGATCCAGAGGATGTTCCACCATCCCGGATTTCCGCCCGACGCCATGAGCGCGCCGATGTAGGCAAATGGCAGGTCGAAGACCGTATGATGCAGTGCGATGTTGTTGAGGTGCGCCTTGATGTCGATCAACGAACCGCCCCCTCGCCCTGCGCCGAAGAACCGCCGAGACCGAGCCGCGACCAGATGCCATCGACCTGCGCCTTGACGTCCGCAGACATCTCGATTTCATCTGGCCACTCACGCAGATGGCCTTCTTCCGGCCACGTCTTCGTCGCGTCAATGCCGAGCTTTGCGCCCCATTTCGCCATCGGCGACGAATGGTCGAGCACGTCGAGCGGCCCCTCGACGATTTCGAGGTCGTGCTTGGCGTCGATGTTGTTGAAGACGCGCCACCAGACCTCTTTCATGTCCTGCACGTTGACATGCTTGTCCACGACAATGATCATCTTGACATTCATCATCTGGCCCATGCCCCAGAGCGCATGCATGACCTTGCGCGCCTGCATCGGATATTTCTTATCAATCGAGACAACGCAGCAGTCGTGGAACACGCCTTCGAGCGGCATGTTGATGTCGATGATTTCCGGCATCATCTGCTGCATGAGCGGCAAAAAGATGCGCTCCGTCGCCTTTGCGAGATAGCAGTCCTCCATCGGCGGCTTGCCGACGACCGTCGCCGCATAAATCGGATGTTCGCGGTGCGTGATGCAGGTGATGTGAAACACGGGATAATCATCGGCGAGCGAATAATAGCCCGTATGGTCGCCGAACGGCCCTTCGCGGCGCATCTCGTCCGTGCGCACATAGCCCTCGAGCACGATTTCCGCGCCCGCCGGCACCTCGAGGTCGACCGTCTTGCACTTCACCATCTCGACGGACTTGTGCCGCAGGAAGCCCGCGAACACCATCTCGTCGATGTCGCGCGGCAGCGGCGCCGTCGCGGCATACGTCAGCACGGGGTCGGCGCCGATGGCGACCGCCGCCTCGATCTTCTCGCCGCCCGCCGCCTTCGTGTCGCGGAAATTGTCCGCGCCATTCTTGTGGATGTGCCAGTGCATGCCCGTCGTACGCTTGTCGTATTTCTGCAGGCGGTACATGCCAACATTGCGCTTGCCCGTCGCCGGATTCTTCGTGAAAACGAGCGGCAGCGTGATGAACGGCCCGCCGTCCTGCGGCCAGCACGTCAGAATCGGAATCTTGTCGAGATCCGGCTCCATCTCCACGACTTCCTGGCACGGCGCTTTTTTCACGTACTTCGGAAAATTGATGGCTTTCTTCGCCATCGGGATCAGCGAGACGACATCCATCTTGTGCTGGAGCGAAATATAAGGAAGCTTCATGATCTCGCGCAGCTCGTCGCCGACATCATCGAGCTTCTCCACGCCGAGCGCCAGCGCCATGCGCTCATAGCTGCCAAACGCATTCATGAGCACCGGCATGTCGTAGCCCTTCACATTCTCGAACAAAAGCGCGACATTGTCCTTGCCCTCCATCTTCGAGACGCGATCCGTGATCTCCGTGATCTCGAGATGGCAGTCCACGGGCTCCGTGATGCGCCGCAAAAGTCCGCGCTGTTCCAGCACATCGATGAACTCGCGCAAATCTTTATATGCCAAAGGATTCTTCCCCCTATAACAATGAAATCAAACACGTACTATTATACAGGGCGTGGGCGAAAATCTCAATGAAAAGACAACAGAAAAACGGCTCCCCGTGCGGGAAGCCGGAATTTGCCAATTCTGGTAGGTTACTGTTATTGGAGCAGTAACTTGTCGATTCATTTGTCTTTATCGCCAGCCGATTCATTCGCCAGCCATTCGATGATTTCTTCTGCCTGGCGCAGCGCCTTTTCCACAATCCGACGGCTCAGGCGATAATTCTTGATATATCGCGTCTTAGCCTCCATATTCGTGATATTCGCCGCGCTGTTTTCGATGTCTTCGAATGGTTCCATCGCTTCGTCAGGAATCCGCGCTGTCAGCTGCGAAATATCGTGCGTCATCGGATACTTGATGCCATGCGTTTCCAGATAATGCTTGATGGACAGTTCGATGGCCTGCTGTGCATGATAACCGACAACATTGAGATAGCCATCGTCTGTATCGACGAGCTTCATCATCGTTTTCGCCGTGACAAGGTTGCGTTTTGCAATATCAAGCAACGTCTCGTCCCCGCTCATAGACAACCACACCTTTCTTCTGGATTTCTTCCAGCAATTCGCCTTCCGCTGTGAAGTTCGACCAGTTGTCAAAGACATCATCACCAAGAACCACGGGATATTTCTTGAGCGGCGCATCCGTCTCGAAATAGATGTCAATGTCGCTCCACGGATTGCAGCCCGCCGTCACAGCACTGCCGAAGATGATGACGCGCCGGATGTTTGGCAATGTCTTGCAAAGATCGACCATGCGGCTCACGGCTTCCTGTTTCGTCGGAAAAATCCGCTCGATATTCTGAAAAGGTTTTGCAAACACGCCCCACATCGTCATCATCCTTTTCATCCCATCCGCACGCAAGCTGTCTTTCCATAAAACGCAATGCCAAAAGAACGGACGGGAACCGCTTTGCGCGCTTTCAGTTCCTCTGTGTAATCATGCTTCTGGATTTGCACAAGCGCTTCTTCTGCCTTCGCCGCAAGTTCATCTTCGCTTTCGGCAACCTTGAGCTCAAGCACGACCCCCGGCTGTCCCTCTGACTTTGGAAGAATCGCAACATCATAGCGGCCATAGCCAGATTCACGATTCGAACGGACTTCATAATCCGGCACGAGGACCGCTGTCAGTCCGAGGATGAAGCCGTGATAGAACGCTTCCTTCCCTTTCGCTGTGTCAAACGTGCTCGCCACGCGCTCAAGATAACTGCTGAGGCCGTCCTCAAGACGCTCCACGTCACCGCCGAACATCCATTCCATGAGACGTACGAGCATCGACTTGCTGTATCCTTTTTGATAGCGCTTCACAATCTCGATGCCAAGAAGCGCTTGCATTTCGAGATTTGGGAGGCGCAACGTGTATTCTTTTTCCGTTCCAATGCGCCGTGTGCTTTCCACGGTCAGATATCCCGTCGTGCAGAGCATCGTATAGAGCGCGTCCTCGTCCTTGCCGATGTCGCTGTAGATGACGCCCTCGCGCAGGAATCCCTGGATCGTCCCGCCCTGCTGCAAAGTTTCGAGCCGCTCGAAATGATTGCGGTCTGCGCTTTTCATGAGCTCGGCTATCACAGCATTGCCCGACGTATTCACCCAATACGCCGCAGGCTCGCAATCATACGCAAAATAATTGAGCACCGACCATGGGTTGTAAATTTCCTTCCCGTCAAACCGATAGCCATCATACCATGTGCGAAGTTCCGGCAATTTGTCCGCATGACCGAGATCGCCTGCGAGCTTTTGAACTTCCTCTGACGTGAAGCCGAACGCCGTCGGATATTTCATCTGCAGAACGCTGTCCACAGAAAGATTATTCAGATCCGAGAAAATGCTCTCTTTCGAGATGCGCAGCACGCCTGTCAGCACAGCGAAGTCCAGCGAAGGATTCGTCTTGAGCGCCGTCGTGAGAAAGGTGCGGAAGAAATCGATGGCCTCGTCATAAAAGTCATGTTCCCATGCAGATTGGATCGGCACGTCATATTCGTCCAGGAGCAGGATGGGCTTTTTCCCATAATGCGCCTCGAGCATGCGCAGGAGCATGGCGAGTGTCGTCTTCAGATTTTCAAATGGTGCTTCCCTGCGATACATGGCTCGGAGCATGTCACGATCTTCCGCGTCAACGCGGTCGCTTTCGCGAAGAACGGCTTGTTCGCGCGCCACTTGCTGCAATCCATTGACAATCATCGCCTGCATCGACGGCCAGTTGAGCGCTTTCCATCCGCGCAGCGTCAGGAAGAGCACGGGCCGCGTCCCCATCTCCGCCATCATCGCCGCATCCTGCGAGACCGCGAGGCCGTCAAACAACTTCCGATGTTCTTCCGCGCCTTCGATATCGAAGAAATACCGCAGCATCGACATCGCAAGCGTCTTGCCGAACCTGCGCGGCCGTGTGATGAGCGTGACTTTCGCATGCGTCTTGAAAAAATCCGAGATGAACTGCGTTTTGTCAACAAGATAGCAACGTTCCCGCACTTCTTTGAAATCATCTATCCCGATGGGCATGACGGTCTTCATTTTTTGCACCCGCTTTCTGCCAAATCATCGATATTGCAGAAGTCTGCACATTATTTTCGCATGATATATCGCACGATGAGATATCCGACTTCGTAGAGCAGGATCATCGGCACGGCAATCATCGTCTGGGTGAAGACGTCGGGCGTCGGGGTGATGACGGCCGCGATGACGAAGGCGAGGAAGACGACGATGCGCTGGTATTTGCCGAGAAATTTCGAGCCAACGATGCCGAGTTTCGCGAGGATGATCATGATGAGCGGCAGCTCGAAGACGAAGCCGAACGGCAGCACGAACCAGATGACGAAGTCGAAGTACTTGTCGACAGAAAACAGTGCTTCGAGTTCTGTATTTCCAAAGCCGAGGAAGAACTGCACGGCAGCCGGGAATACGAGGAAGAACGAGAACGCGAGGCCGCCGAAGAACAGCAGCACCGAAGCTGGCACGATGAGGCCGAGCACCATGCGTTCCCGCCGCGTCAGGGCAGGCAGGAAGAACATCCAGACCTGATAGAAGATGACAGGCAGCGCGACAAGGAAGCCGGCCGCGATGGATACTTTCAGATAGGTGAAAAATGCCTCGGACGGCTGCATGTAGTAGAGCTTTCCTGCCGGAGCCGTGAGGTAGTGCATGATTTCGTCGAGGAAATAATAGCCGACGCAGCTGCCGAGCGCCACGGCGACAAGGCACTTGATGAGGCGCGAGCGCAGTTCCGTCAGATGCGCGATCAGCGACATCGAGCCGTCGTCGAGCTCTTCCTCGGGCGGTTCCGTGCCCGCAGGCGGAGCGTCCGGCGGATTTCCCGCAGGCTCGACGAACGGCGGGTCATACGAGGCCTGCTCGTTTTCGGGTTTCGCCTCCGTCATTTTTTCTCCGCCTTGTCTTCCTCAGGCTTCTTCGCGGCGACGTCGATGGTCTTCGCCTCGTCCTCCTTGCTCGCCGACTTGAACTCGCGGATGCTCTTGCCGAGCGCCTTGCCGACATCCGGCAGCTTGCCGGGGCCGAACACGACGAGCGCGATGACGAGAATGACGAGCAGTTCAGGGACACCGATATGTGGAAACATGTTTTTTCCTCCTGTAATGTACGAATGAAATCCATCGCGTTCTATTATACAGGGTGGCGCTTGAAATCTCAATGAAAAGAAGCTCTCTCCCTGCGATGGATTCAGTTCATCCTGACTTTGACATTCTTCCCGCAGAACGCAATGCCATAGCGATGCATCGTCCGATCTTCGACATCGAGCCCCGCAAGATACGCCTGCGTCCTGATCTGCGTAAGCGCTTCTTCCGCTTTCGCTTCCATCGCATCTTCCGTCTCTGCAACCTTGAATTCGAGAAGGAAGCCTTCCTCTCCCTTTTTCCGTGGCACGGCAACGAGGTCATAACGTCCAAGGCCGGACTCGCGATTCGAGCGTACGATATAATCTTCGATGAGAAGGGCTGTCATGCCAAGGACGAAGCCATGATAGAACGATTCCTTGTCCTTTGCCGTGTCGTAATAGCTCGCGAGCTTTACGAGATAGCGGCGAAGCCCTTCTTCGGCGCGCGCCGCATCACCGTGCAGGAACGCCCGCAGGAGACGCACGAGCGCGGACTTGCCGAAGCCATGCTGGTAGCGCTTTACGATTTCGATGCCAAAAAGGCGTCGCATTTCGAGATTTGGCAGGCGCAGAGCATATTCCGTCTCTCCTGCGAATGTCTCCGTGCTTTCCGTCGTGAGGTAGCCTGTCGTACAGAGCATCGTGTAGAGCGCATCCTGATCCTCGCCAATATCCGCATAGATGACGCCCTCGCGCAGGAAAGATGTCACCGTCCCGCCCTCCAGGAGATCGAGCAACGTTTCGAAATGTTCCTGATCCGCATTCTTCATGAGCTCCGCAAGAATCGCATTGCCGGAGGTATTCACCCAGTACGCCTGTGCCTGACACCCTTCGTAAAAATAATTCAGCACAGACCACGGATTATAGAGCTCTCTGCCACCGATGCGATAGCCATCATACCACGCCCGGATTTCATCAAGCTTGTCTTCCTGTCCGAGACGGCTCGCAATCTGCGCGACTTCCTCCGGCGTAAAGCCGAAAGCTGTCGGATATTTTGCTCTCAGGATGCTGTCGACAAACAGATTGTTGAGATCAGAGAAGATACTCTCTTTTGAAATGCGCAGCACCCCCGTCAGCACGGCAAAATCCAAGGAATCATTCGATTTCAGCGATGTCGTGAGGAAGACGCGGAAGAAGTCGATCGCCTGTTTGTAATACTGATGTTCCCATGCTGACTGAATCGGCGTGTCATATTCATCGAGCAGGAACACCGGCTTTTTCCCATAATGCGCTTCAAGCATCCGCAGAAAGCGCAACGGTGCCGTACGCATATCTGCCACCGTCGCCTTTGCCTGACGGAACGCGCGCAGCACGGCCTTGTCTTCCTCCAGCACCCGCGGACTGTCCAGGAGATTCCCATATTTCAGCGCAAGCGTCTGCAAACCATCCGCGATGATTTCCTTCATCTCGTCCCAGCTGCTCGCCTTCCATCCGCGCATGGTGAAGAACAGGACGGGGCGCTTCCCCATTTCCTCCATCATGGCAGCATCCTGCGAAACAGCAAGGCCGTCAAAGAGGTGACGATGTTCTTCCGCTCCTTCGATGTCAAAGAAATACCGCAGCATCGAGAGCAGCAATGTCTTGCCAAACCGTCGCGGCCGCGTGCAGAGCGTCACCTTTGCATGGCCAGGAAAAAACTCTGACAGAAAGCCTGATTTGTCTACAAAATAATATCCTTCGCGAACTTCCTTGAAATTATCCACTCCGATTGGCATCGCAATCTTCATCGCCATCAATCTCCCCTTCCTGTTTTCCATTTTCTACTATCTATTCTACCGTGAAACAGAACGGGCCGCAAGAAAACTTGCGGCCCGAAAAATTTTAATGGTTTGTTTCAGCCGACGAGCTCGTAGCCTGCGTCGGCAATGACTTTCTGGAATTCGTCTTGCGGGATGTCGCGCGTGGCTTTGACATCGGCGCTGCCGCCTTCGAGGTCGACGGTGACGTCCGTGACGCCGTCCATCTTCGCGAGCGCGTCATGGACGTGCTTCTGGCAATGCGCGCACATCATGGATGGCCGTCTCTGCGGTATCGCTGACCGCAACAGCTGCTGCGTGGTCGGTCTGGAAGAAGTTGAGCCGCAGGGCGTTCAGCACGACGCAGACGCTCGAAAGGCTCATGGCGGCGGCGCCGACCATCGGGGAAAGCTTGATGCCGAAGGCCGGATAGAGCACGCCCGCTGCGACGGGGATGCAGATGACGTTGTAGATGAGCGCCCAGAACAGGTTCTCCTTGATGTTCCGCAGCACCGCCTTCGAGAGACGGATGGCGCTGACGGCATCGAGAAGGTCGCTCTTCATCAGCACGGCGTCGGCGCTCTCGATGGCGACGTCTGTGCCCGCGCCGATGGCGATGCCGAGGTCGGCCTGCGCAAGCGCGGGCGCATCGTTGATACCGTCGCCAATCATCGCGACGCGGTGCCCTTCGGCCTGGAGCTTCTTGATCTCGTCAGCCTTGCCGCCCGGCAGGACGCCTGCAATGACGCGGCCCAACCCCATGCGCTGGCGCATGGCCTCGGCCGTACGCGCGTTGTCGCCCGTCAGCATGACGACATCAATGCCGAGCTGCTGGAACTTCTCGATGGCCGCGCGGCTCGTGGCTTTCGGCTCGTCCGCTGCGCCGAGAATGCCGATGATATGACCGTCTTCTGCAAAAATCAGCGGCGTCGCGCCATCATCGGCCAGCGCGTCAAGACGGCCTTTGATGCCTGTGACATCCGTGCCGAGCTCTTCGAGGAACGCGGCGTTGCCTGCCGCGTACGCATGGCCGTCTGCCTGCGCCGTGACGCCTTTGCCGAACGTCGCGGCGAACGAGGTCATGGCGAGCGGCAAAACGCCCTGCTCTTTCGCTTTCTGGACGACAGCCGCCGCCAGCGGATGCTCGCTCTGCTGCTCAAGTCCTGCCGCGATGGCGAGCAGACGCTTTTCATCGACGCCGACCGATGTCACGCTCGTGATACGCGGCCTGCCCTCGGTGATCGTGCCCGTCTTGTCCATGACGACGGTATCGACGGCCTGTGCCGTTTCGAGCGCCTCGCCCGATTTGATGAGGATGCCGTTTTCCGCGCCCTTGCCCGTACCGACCATGATGGCGACCGGCGTCGCGAGGCCGAGCGCACAGGGGCACGAGATGACGAGGATGCAGATAGCGATAGAGAACGCAAACTCGACACTCGCGCCCATCGCGAGCCAGGCGCCGCCCGCGACGAGCGCGACGGCGATGACGGCAGGCACGAAGACGCCCGCAATCTTGTCGGCCATGCGGGCAATCGGCGCTTTCGACGCGCTCGCCTCATCGACGAGGCGGATGATCTGCTGAATCGTCGCGTCCTCGCCGACGCGGTCGGCACGGAAATGAATCGCGCCCTGCTGGTTGATGGTCGCCGAGGTCACGGTGTCGCCCGCCTGCTTCAGCACCGGCATCGATTCGCCCGTGATAGCCGACTCGTCAATGCTCGTCGTACCCGAGAGCACCGTGCCATCCGCCGGGATGCGCTCGCCGGGCCGCACGACGACTTCGTCGCCTGCGCGCAGCTGCTCGACGGGAATGACGGTTTCGACACCGCCTCGCACGACAGCCGCTTCTTTCGGCGCGAGATCCATAAGCTTTTCAAGCGCGTGGCTCGTCTCGCCTTTCGCGCGGGCTTCGAGGTATTTGCCGACCGTGATCAGCGTGACAATCATGCCCGCCGACTCGAAGTAGAGGTTCGTGCTGTACTCGTGCTGTACTCGGTCACGAGCGCCCAGTCGCCATGCCCCATGCCATAGCCCATGCGGAAAATCGCAAACGCACCGAACAGCGCGGCCGCCATCGAGCCCATGCCGACGAGGCTGTCCATGTTCGGCGCACCGTGGACAAGGCTCTTGAAACCAGAAATATAGTATTTGCGGTTCAGGTACATGATGGGCAGGACGAGCAGCAGCTGCGAAAACGCGAACACGATGGCGTTCTCCGGCCCATCGAACAGCGCGCGCACGCCATCGGGCACGGGCAGGCCGAACAAGCGCTCAAACATGATGTGCATCGCGATGTACATCGTCGGGAGCAAGAAGACAATCGACCAGATGAGGCGGTGCTTCATTTCGGCGATGCCCTTTTTCACAGGATTGGCGATGGCAGCGCCGCCCGCTGGTACTGCCGCTCCGCCGCCATGCACGGCCGCACCATAGCCTGCGTCTTCGACAGCCGCGATGATGGCCGCCGCGCTCGTCGCGTTTTCATCATACGAGAGCTGCATGGAGTTCGTCAGCAGATTCACATTCACGTCCTGCGTACCCGCAACCTTCTCGACGGCTTTCGTGACGCGCGCCGAGCAGGCCGCACAGCTCATGCCCGTGATGTCGAATTTCTCCTTCTTCATTTCATCACCTTCTGCAGCGTCTGCACGAGCTCGTCGACGACCTCGTCGTGCCCGGCGCGGATGTCACCGACGACGCAGGTGCGGATGTGCTGCGCGAGCAATTCTTTATTGAAGGAATTGAGCGCGGACTGGATGGCGCTGACCTGCGTGAGGATGTCGACACAGTAGCGGTCGTCCTCGACCATCTTCGTCACGCCGCGCACCTGTCCTTCGATGCGCTTGAGACGCGAGACGAGGCATTTGTATTCCTTGCTGTTTTTGTCGCGGTGCTTGTGCTTGACGCAGGCCGCACAGGTGCCGCTCGGGCAGCAGGTCGATGGTTCGTCTGGCATGGTTTTGGATACCCCCTTGCGGTATATTGCTTGATT
>CACZFT010000078.1 GCA_902780535.1 uncultured Selenomonas sp.
AGAAAGAGCTCGACCAGAGCATCGACCAGATCAACGACAACGCGAACGTCACGTACAACGGCAAGTACCTCGTCGATGGCTCGCACAACAACAAGGTCAAGGCAACGACGACGGCGATGACGAACGAGAGCCTCCAGTCCACGACGGTTGGCACGACGAAGTTCTGCGAGATGGCAGACCGCAACGGCAACAGCCTGAACATCAACTCGATGGATACGGTTACGCTCTCCTTCGTCAAGGAAGGCAAGACGTACAGTGTCACGGCTGCTGCAACGCAGAGCCTCCAGGATCTCGTTCAGAGAGCTAACACGGAGAGCAACGGCGGTGCTTCGAACACGTTCAAGATGACGATCGGCACCTCGTCCTTCATCGGCAAGGACATCGCGGGCGACACGGTTCACACGGCGGACGAGAAGAACGCCCTGACGATCGAGGCTTCCGGCACGGGTGTCAAGAACCAGATTTCCGGCATCACGATCAGCGTCACGAACACGCAGGGCCAGGTGCAGAAGAGCGCCAACGCTGTGCTCGACAACTTCTCCGAGTCCATCCGTGCGCAGAACAAGTCGGCAGACAATGCCATCAGCCTGCAGGTCGGCACGAAGGCGAACCAGAGCATCAAGGTCGGCCTGACGGATATGCGCGCTGAGGCTCTCGGCCTCCAGAGCTCGTCGGGTGCTACGCTCCAGATCGGCACGCAGCAGCAGGCAAACGCAGCTGTCAACGTCCTCGACAACGCTGTCCAGAAGGCACTCGACCAGCAGACGACGATTGGTTCCGTCCAGAGCCGCCTGTCCTACACGGCAAGCAACTTGACGACGGCTTCCGAGAACGTCCAGGCTTCCGAGTCGACGATCCGCGATGCCGACATGGCAAAAGAGATGCTCCAGTAATTCTGGAACATCCCGTTCTCCTCGGGATTTCAGCAAGCTCTCAAAAGAGACCCGCATTGCGGGTCTCTTTTTTTATGGCTCCCTCTCAGAGGGAGCTGTCAGCGAAGCTGACTGAAGGAGTCTCACAAGCTAGACGTTGTCGATTTTCGATTGTTTCTTATGCGGGATGCATCATTTCTTTTTCTCTGATACACTGTTATAATACAAATAGAGTGTATCAGAATCATGAGGGGGACACGTCGTGAAACGGATTGACCGGATCTTTGATTATATCGCAGAGCAGTCGGCAGCATTCACAAAGGAGACGCTGGCGGAGCGGGAGGGGCTCGATGCGCAGGAGATTGCCGATGCGCTGGGCATTCTCCGCAACAATGTGTCGAAGGAGCTCAACGAGCTCGTGCGGCTCGAGAAGGTCGTGAAGTTCGGCGGGCGGCCCGTGCATTATTTCAGCCGCGAGGCGCTCGAGCAGCTCTATGGCGTCGTGCTGCCAGCCGGACCCGTCGTCTATGAGAGCTTCGACGATTGCAAGCGGTCGCTCGCCGTTGAGAAGAAGGAGGTCGAGCCGTTTGACGCGCTGATCGGCGCGCATCGCAGCCTCAAGAGGCAGGTCGAGCAGGCGAAGGCGGCGATTCTTTATCCTCCCGACGGCCTGCACACGCTGATTGTCGGCCAGACGGGCGTTGGCAAGACGCTGTTCGCGCATCTGATGTTCGCCTATGGCAAAACGATGGGGCGCTTTGCCGATGACGCGCCGTTTGTGACGTTCAACTGCGCGGACTACTACAACAACCCGCAGCTGCTGCTTTCTCATGTCTTCGGCCATATCAAGGGCGCGTTCACGGGCGCGGATCAGGCGAAGGCCGGTCTCGTCGAAGAGGCTGATGGCGGCGTGCTGTTCCTCGACGAAATCCACCGCCTGCCGCCCGAGGGGCAGGAGATGATTTTCTATTTCATGGACACGGGCACGTACAACCGCCTCGGTGAGACGACGCGCTCGCGCAAGGCGAAGGTGCTGATCATCGGCGCGACGACGGAAGATCCGAAGTCGGCGCTGACAAAGACGTTCGTGCGCCGCATCCCGAACATCATCTCGATCCCGACGCTGGCGTCGCGTTCGCTCGGCGAGAAGCTCGACATCATCAAGATGCTGTTCACGGACGAGGCGCAGCGCGTCAAGAAGCCGATCCGCATCAGCGTCGAGGCCGTGAAGAGCCTGATCGGCAGCATCGGCACGGGCAACGTCGGGCAATTAAAGAGCAATATCAAGCTGCTCTGCGCGCAGGCATTTTTGAATGGCATTGACAATCCGGACTACATCGAGGTCGATTTCCGCATGCTGCCGCAGGCCGTGAAAAATGGCCTGCTGACGCTCTCGGCGAACCGGCAGGCGCTGACGGAGCTCACGAAGTACCTCGCGGAGCCGCTCGTCGTCGAGCCGCCCGGACGCCGCCGCCTGCGCACGGGCGACAGTGCGCAGGACCAGCAGGCATTCAACCTCTACCGCGTCGTCGAAGACAAGGTCGAGCTGCTCAAAGGCGAGGGCATCAGCGACGACCTCATCAAGCAGATCGTCGCGACGGACGTCAACGTCTACATCCGTCAGCTCTACGATAAGCGCGACAGCATCGCGCTTTCGACGCGCGACCGGCTGCTCAAGATCGTCGACGAGCCGCTCGTCGATTTTTCCGAGCAGATTTCGCTCTTCGTGCAGAAGCGGCTGAACCGCAGCTACCGCGACCGCTTTCTCTATGCATTCAGTCTGCACCTTTCGGCGTTCCTCAAGCGCCTGAAGGACAAGGAGGTCATCCCGTATTCGGAAATCGCGGGCGCCATCGAGCAGGATTCGCTCTACTACCAGGTCGCACTCGAAATCAAGGCGCGCATCGAGCATCACTATCATGTGACGGTGCCGCCGACCGAGGTCGAGTACATCGCGCTGCTCCTGGAATCGGCTGAGGACGACGACCTCGAAGAGAAAGTCATCATCCTCGTCGCGATGCATGGTGCCTCGACGGCGAGCTCGATGGTCGAGGTCGCGCAGAAGCTCTTCAATACGCAGGACACGAACCTCATCCCGATTGACATGCCGCTCGACAAGGATCCGCAGAAAATCGCGAAGAACGTCATCACGATGCTCCGAGGCATGAACTGCCGCCAGGGCGTTCTGATCCTCGCCGACATGGGCTCGCTCGTGACGCTCGGCGCAGAAATCCGAGAAAAGCTCCAGATTCCCGTGCGCACGCTCGACATGGTCTCGACGCCGCTGATCCTCGAGGCCATGCGGAAGGCCGACATCGCGGGCATGGATCTTGAGAGCATCTATGAGTCGCTGCGGAGCTTCCGCGGCTACGAGGCCGTCGATTCCGAGGATGTGCCGATGGAGCGCGCCGACGATGGGCGGCAGGAGGCCGTCGTGACGATCTGCTCGACGGGCAAAGGTGCGGCCATCAAGCTCAAGTCGCTCGTCGAGGACGTGCTGAAGGGGACGGGCAAGAACATCGCCGTGCTGCCCGTCGGCCTCGTGCAGCTCGAAGACCATATCCGCGAGCTCAGCAACGAGTACGCCGTCCGCGCAGCCATCGGTATGAAGAAGCCGGAGCTGCCGATTCCTTTCATCCCGATCGAGGAATTCGTCGGCGGGGCAGGCGAGCAGCGCCTGCTCGAGCTGTTGCATGCGGGCGCTGGCAGCCATGCGCTCGCGGCCCAGCGCGTCGAGGAGGGGCAGAAGAGCATCGTCGTGCGCCGCCTCTGCGAGGAATCGCTGACGAAGTTCCTGACATATCTCAATCCATCGAAGATCATGGACAGCCTCATGGAGTTTGACCGCATCGTCGAGCAGGAGCTCGGCAAATCGTTCTCGAACCCCATCCGCATCCGTATCATCGTGCACTGCGGCTGCGCGCTCGAACGCGCCGTAACAAGAACGCCATTGCACTATGAAGACAGTAAAAAAGATATTGATACACAAAAACTTGCAGCGATACAAAAGGCTGTCAAGGTCTTTGAAGACGCGCTGAAGCTCCATTTTTCCGAGGATGAGCTCTACTTTATGGCCAAGATGATTTAAAACGCGAATCGAATACGAGAGAACAAAGATACACTGAAACAGCGAAGGACTGTATCAGTGTATCTTTTGTTTTCTATTGCACGGCGTTTTCTGAAAATTTCAGTATCACTTTCGGGCAGAAGTGTATCAAGAGTATCAGAAGATGTATCAGGACATGTTATGTCTTTCACAAATCGCAGGCGGGAATGTACCAGATTCCGCGCTTTCAGACAACTTCCAGAAAAAGAAATTTTGTTGATACACAAAGTTGGCACGCATCTTGCAATATAAAGGGGTGTCATCATAAAGAAGCCGAGATAACCCAGAATCCCAAAGGAGGGAAAGCGAACATGTTTGGTATCATTGTTGGTACGCATGGTCTTTTCGCAAAGGAGCTCTTGAAGTCCTGCGAGATGATCTGCGGCGAGCAGAAGAATGTCCGCGCTGTCACGCTCGTCCCGGGCGAAGGCCCTGACGACGTCGTGAAGAAGTACGAGGAAGCCATCAAAGAGCTCGATTGCGATGGCGGCGTGCTGTTCCTCAACGACCTGTTCGGCGGCAGCCCGTACAACGCAGCCTGCCGTCTCGTTGCAGCGAACGACAAGTACGGCATCGTGACGGGCGTGAACCTGCCGATGCTCATCGAAATGACGAGCACACAGCTCGTCGATGACGGTTCGGACATCCAGGCGCTCATGGCAAAGGCAGTAGAAGCTGGCAAGAACGGCACGCAGACGTTCCATGCAAGCCAGCTCGCAGAAGACGAGGAGGATGATCTCTGATGAACATTGTATTAGCACGTATTGATGACCGTCTCATTCATGGCCAGGTCGCTACGGTCTGGTCGAAGGCAACGAACTGCCAGCGCATCATCGTCTGCGATGACGATGTCGCAAACGACAAGATCCGCGCAACGCTCCTGAAGCAGGTCGCACCGGCTGGCATGAAGAGCCACGTCGTCACGCTCGACAAAGCGATCCGCGTCTACAACAACCCGAAGTACGAGAACGACCGCTGCCTGCTGCTCTTCACGAAGCCGGCATCCGTTCTCTATCTCGTTGAGCACGGCGTTGACATCAAGAGCGTCAACATCGGCGGCATGAGCTTCCACGAGGGCAAGAAGCAGGTTTCGAGCGCTGTCTCCGTCGATCAGGAAGACATCGATGCTTTCAACAAGCTCCACGAAAAGGGCATCGAGCTCGAGGTCCGCAAAGTTGATACGGACAAGAAACAGGATATGATGGACCTTCTGAAGAAGGCATAAAAAAGGAGATTGGCAGGCAGCCGGAGGGCCCCGGCTGCCCGCTTGGGGGATTTTCAGGTAACAAATATATTGGAGGGAATCAATCATGGAACTTAGCGGTATCCAAATTATCCTCATCTTTATCGTGTCGGCTATCGCCGGCATGGGCTCCGTGCTCGATGAGCTGCAGACGCATCGTCCGCTCATCGCCTGCACGGTCACGGGTCTTATTCTTGGCGATATGACAACCGGCATCATCATCGGTGGTACGCTTGAAATGATCGCACTCGGCTGGATGAACATCGGCGCGGCCATGGCACCGGATGCGGCGCTCGCGTCGGTCATCTCCACCATCCTCGTCATCGCCGGCCATCAGGACATCGCCGCTGGTATCGCAATCGCGATGCCGCTCGCAGCTGCTGGCCAGGTGCTCACGATCCTCTGCCGTACGCTGACGGTCGTGTTCCAGCATTGGGCTGACGGCTTCGCAGAAAAAGGCGAGCTCCGCGGCATCGACCTCTGCCACCTCGGCGCTCTGGGCATCCAGGCGCTCCGCGTTTCCATCCCGTCCACGCTCGTCGCGATGTACATCGGCACGGGCGCTGTCCAGGCCATGCTCGATGCCATCCCGCAGGTTGTTACGGGCGGTCTCCAGGTCGCTGGCGGCTTCATCGTCGTCGTAGGTTATGCGATGGTCATCAACATGATGGGCGCGAAATACCTCATGCCGTTCTTCTTCCTCGGTTTCGTTGTCGCTGCGTTCACGACGTTCAACCTCGTCGCTCTCGGCGTCATCGGCCTCGTGCTCGCGATTGTCTACATCCAGCTCAACCCGAAGTATGCAGCTGTCGCTGCTGCTCCGGCGGCCTCCTCTGGCTCTTCGGATGCTGACGACGATCTCGACGACGAACTCGACTAAGCGGTAGGAGGTACTGAATCATGGAAAAGAAACTGACGTCAAGCGATTTCTTCTGGGCGTTCATTCGCTCGAACTTCCTGCAGGGCTCCTGGAACATGGAACGTATGCAGGCTCTCGGATATGCATTCGGCATGGTGCCGATCCTGCGCCGCCTCTATGAGGGCGAGGAACTCAAGAAGGCCATGAAGCGCCACCTCGAGTTCTACAACACGCAGCCGTTCGTCACGGCTCCGATCATCGGCATCACGGCGGCTCTCGAAGAGAAGCGCGCCAATGGTGCAGACATTCCTGACGGCGTCATCAACGGCATCAAGGTCGGCATGATGGGCCCGCTGGCCGGCGTCGGCGACCCGATTTTCTGGGGCACGCTGCGTCCGATCACGGCTGCTCTCGGCGCATCGTTCGCTCTCTCTGGCAGCATCCTCGGCCCGATCATCTTCTTCGTGCTCTTTAATGCAATCCGCCTCTGGGTCCGCTACTACGGCATCAAGTACGGCTACACGAAAGGCACGGACATCGTGCAGGATGTCGCTGGCAACAAGCTCCAGAAACTCACGGAAGGTGCTTCCATCCTCGGCCTGTTCGTCATGGGCGCCCTCGTCAACAAATGGACAAGCGTCAACATCCCGGTCGTCGTCTCGACCATCACGAATGCAAAAGGCGAGACGGTCGTCACGACGGTGCAGACGATTCTCGATCAGCTCATGCCGGGCCTCGTTCCGCTGCTCATGACGTTCGCTTGCATGGCTCTCATGAAGCGCAAGGTCAATGCGATCTGGATCATCTTCGGCCTGTTCGCAATCGGCATCATCTGCTATGGCCTCGGCATCATGAACGTGAAGTAATCAAAACAAACATACGCTTTCTGCCTCTACAAAGGAAGGCCGCCGCTCGGCGGCCTTCTTCGTATCCTGGAACGATTTTTCCTTTACAAAAGAACGAAAAATCATTACAATAAATAGAGACAACAGGCAACGATATGAAGGGGAAGCCCTAGACTAGATATAACAGGAGAGATGCGAAAATGATCAAGAATGCAATTGCCATCATGACGTCTGGCGGAGACAGCCCGGGCATGAACGCGGCGGCGCGCGCTGTCGTGCGCACAGCCATCTACGAGGGCATCAAGGTCTACGGCATCCATGACGGTTATGACGGCATGCTGAAGGACGACATTGTCGAGCTCACGGGCCGCAGCGTCAGCGACATCGTGCAGCGCGGCGGCACGTTCCTCGGCACGGCACGCTGCCCGGAGTTCAAGACGCCGGAAGGTCGCCGCAAGGGCTATGAGAACCTCAAGAAGCGTGGCATCGAGGGCCTCGTCATCATCGGCGGCGACGGTTCCCTCACGGGCGGTTCGCTGCTCTCGAAAGAGACGGGCATCCCCATCGTCGGCCTGCCCGGCACGATCGACAACGATGTCTGGGGCACGGACTACACGATCGGCTGCGATACGGCAGCAAATACGATCGTCGATGCTCTGAACAAGCTCCGTGACACGGCTTCGGCACATCGCCGCATCATGGTCGTCGAGGTCATGGGCCACACGTCCGGCTGGCTCGCCATGATGTCGGGCATCGCGGGCGGCGCGGAGTACGTGCTCGTGCCGGAGGTCAAGTATGATCTCGAGCAGATGTGCGAAGACATCAAGGCGCAGTACGAGGCCGGCAAGCGCTACTGCCTGATCGTCATCGCCGAGGGCGCGGGCGACGGCATGGGCCTCGGCAAGATCGTGCAGGAGAAGACGGGCATCGATACGCGCGTGTCCGTACTCGGCCATATCCAGCGCGGCGGCTCGCCGACGGTCGAGGACCGCATGAAGGCCTCGATGCTCGGCGAGAAGGCAGCACTCGCGATCATCTCGGGCGCATCTGACGTCGTGTTCGGCTTCGAGCAGGGCAAGGTCGTTTCGATCAACCTGTTCGATTCCGTCAACAACAACAAGACGCTCGACCCCGAGCTCGTCCGCCTCGCGCGCGTGCTCGCATAAACAGCATACGAAGCTCCTCCTTGTCGGGGGAGCTTTTTGCATTTTTTAATAAGATGCTTCTTGACATGAGGGATGGCTTTTTAGGATAATACGCCTAGTTGTTTTTACAAGATAGGAGTCCTCTATGGGAAGAATGATCGAGATGGGCCCCGCATTCGAGCAAGTCGCGGAGATCTTCTTCTATGATCTCCCATACGTGTTCGCGCTGCCAGTGTCCTTCCTGCTGCTGGCCATTTTGTTGGTCTACATCAGCCGCGATACGGCGCTGCGCGGCATCTACTGCGCCATCATCCAGTTCCTCGTCACGTTCATGCTCTGGATCACGGTCAATTCGCACATCATCCATGCGGTGGTGAAAGACTGGACGGAGTGGGGCTGGATCACGCCGATGTTCCTCTACCTCGTGCCGATTTCGGCGAACTATGTCGTCTTTGCCGCGCTCGAAAAGGAGCGGCGGCGCGGCATTGCCTGGGTGCTCGCGCTCTATGGGGCGTGCTTTGCGGTGGCGACGGCAGGCGAGGCGGCCGGCTGGCAGGGGTATGATGTGATGCTGCCGGCGTATTACGGCTTGCTGCCACCGCTCGAGGCGTATACGTTCTGGCAGCTCTGGCAGTCGGCGCGGCAGGGCAACCGCCGCAGCCGTGCGCTGCTGCTGCCGCTCGTGCTCCTGACGGTGCTCGGCGTCTTCGACGGGTGCAATCTCGCATTCGGCTTCACGGCGGTGCCGACGTTCTTCATGCCGCTCGGCGTTTTCAGCTTCTTCGTCGTTGTGCTGCAGCTCCAGCAGGAGCAGCTGCTGCGCGAGCATGAGCTCGAGGATCAGACGGTGCACTTGCAGTATCAGGCAGCACTCGCGCGCGAGCGCGCCGAGATCGATGTGCTGACGGGCTGCCGCAACCGCATGAGCTTCGAGATGGCGCTCCGGGAGGGCATCACGGATGTACGGCAGACGGGGCGGCCGCTGGCGTGCCTGATGTTCGACATCGACCATTTCAAGCGGTACAACGATACGTTCGGCCATGAGGCGGGCGATATGGTGCTGAAAGAATTTTCGGCCGTCGTGCGGCAGATGCTCGACAAGACGAAACCGTTCTTCCGCTGGGGCGGCGAGGAATTCGTCATCCTCTGCGCGGGGCTCGACCTCGACGAGGCGGCCGTGCTCGGCAATACCGTCCGGCGCAGCGTCGCATTCGATACGGCGGAGCATCTTTTCCACCGGGCCGACGAGGCGCTCTATGCAGCAAAGGACGCGGGGCGCAACTGCTTGCGCGTCGAGGAACCGGCAGGCAGGGCGGAGGTGGAGCTATGAAGAAACTTTCTGCGCTGTTCCTGCTCTTGTGTGCGGTAGCTTTTTTGCTGCCGCAGACGGCAGAGGCCGCCGAGCCGTCGCTCTGGCTCTATCGCGAGCGCACGACGGGCCTGCCGGAGGAGCAGGCGGCAGACTGGGCGCGCTCGGCGATGCAGGAGGACGAGCACTGGGTCATCTACGCTTTCCCGCAGCGCCCGCCGACGCGCGAGGAAAGCCATACGGTCTGGCTCACGACGAAGCTCGGCGAGGAATCCCCGGAGAAGGATACACTGCTTTTCGGCACGTCGGGGCAGAGTGTGAAGGTCTGGCTCGATGATACGGTCATCTATTCGTTTGGCACGATGGGGCCGATGCGGACGAGCGAGGGGCGGACATGGCATTATGTGCCGCTGCCGCCGGACGCGGCCGGCCATCAGCTCACGATCGAGTGCTTCAGTCCGTTTCCGCGCGAGCTTGGGAGCCTGTATTATTTCTATCTCGATACGGCTGCGCAGAATGCCGCGCGCGTTTTTCTGCTCGATACGACGTTCATCGTGACGCTGCCGGTCGCACTCGCGATGTTCATCGTCGTGCTGTTCTTTTATGCGCAGGAACGAAGCGGGCGCAGGCTCTATCGCGCGCTGCTCGCGTTCCTCGGCATCTTCATCGTCTGGGCGTTTTCCGGCCTTGAGTCGAAATTCCTGCTGATGGGCGGCGTCATGTTCTGGTGGTATGTCATGACGATCGCGGCGTATCTCCTGCCCGTGACGGCGAATTTCATCATCTATGAAATCCTCGACGGGAAGCGCCGGACCGGCGTCCACTGGATCATCTGCGGCTATGTGCTGCTCATGGCGACGGCCATCGTCGCTGAGTTCCTCGGCTGGCACGGGCTCAAGAATCTCATGGGCGTCTATTTCACGTTCATCCTGATTTTCGAGCCGCTCGCGTTCTACTGGACGTTCCGTGCAGCGCAGGAAGGCAGCCGCTACTGCCGGGCCTTCCTCGTGCCGATTGGCGGTTTCACGTCCCTCGCCGTCGTCGATGGCATCAATTTCTTCTGGCCGTTCCTGCCGATGAATTTCTTTGTCTCGCCGTTCGGCATCTTTGCGCTCGCGGCGTTCCTGCTCGCGGTGCTGCGGCAGTTCGTCATCCGCGAGCATCAGCTCGGCAAGCAGGCCGACAGCTTCCAGCTGGCCATCCAGGAGGCGCGCGAGCGCGAGGAGTATGATACGCTGACGCACTGCCTGAGCCGCACGATGTTCCGGCCGCTGCTCTCTGGCACGCTGCGTGACGCGCAGCTCCTGCACCAGCCGCTTTCCATCATCATGCTCGACATCGACCATTTCAAAGGATTCAACGATACGTATGGGCACGAGGCGGGCGACGAGGTGCTTGCGGGCTTTGCGGCGGCCATCCGCCACGAGCTGCCCGCCGGGCTGCCGTTCGTGCGCTGGGGCGGCGAGGAATTCGTCATCCTCTGTCCCGGGCACGACCTCGCAGCAGCGGCGCGTCTCGCGGAGAAGCTGCGTATGCGCATCGCGACGCTGAGCCTCCATGCCCAGCGCGTCACGACGAGCGTCGGCGTCGCGGTTTGGAAAGGTGCGCTTGATACGGAAGAATCGCTGTTCCATCGCGTCGACGAAGCGCTTTATCGCGCGAAAGAAGGCGGAAGGAACCGCGTCGAGCTCGAACGCTGAGGGCGCATGGCTCCCTCTCAGAGGGAGCTGGCCCGAAGGGCCTGAGGGTGTGTCGAAGGTAGTAAATAACTTTTGGATGCAAAAGCTGAGTCGAAGGTAGAATGTATCTTTGATTCGGCTTTTTTCTTGCGTCTTTGGGGATTTACGGATTGTTTACTTGAATGAGGGGGAATGATGGGCTAGAATAGCAAAGGAAATACAGAAAAGAGAGAAATCATTTATTAGGGAGTTGGGGCTCATGGGATTTGGAATCGGACAGGCAGACGAAGGGAGGCGGCATATCGTCTTCTTGCTGCTTTTGGGCATCCTGCTCTATTTCGTCGGAAATGGCGGCCTTGCCATCACGGATCCCGTGGAGTCGAACTACACGCTGACGGCCAAAGAGATGATTGGCGCTGGCGATTACATCTCGCCGCGCATCTACGGCAATTACTGGTATGACAAGCCCGTGTTCTTCTACTGGGAGCTCATCGCGGCGTTCCAGGCTTTCGGCATCACGGATTTTGCTGCGCGGTTCTTTCCGGGACTCTGGAGCATCGTGAGCATGCTGCTGACGTATGGCTTCGGCCGACGGCTGTTCGGCGAGCGCGTCGGCTTCGTCGCGGCCGTCATCTTCGGCGCGTCGGTCGAGGGCTGGTATGTCGGCCATGCCATCATCACGGATACGACGCTCGTCACCGCGCTCTCGGGCATGCTCATCGCGTTCTTTTTTGGCTATATGCGGCGCGAGAAGCGCTGGTATTATCTCGCCTTCGCGCTCGCGGGCGTCGCCGTGCTGACGAAGGGGCCTATCGGCCTCTGCCTGCCGGGGCTCATCATCCTCGTGTTCCTCGCATGGGAACGGCGTCTCCGGGAACTGCTGTCCATCCATATCCTCCTGGGCTTCGTGCTGTTCTTTGCCGTCTGCGCGCTCTGGTATGTGCCGATGGTGCAGCTGCATGGCACGGACTTCCTCGATACATTCCTCGGCGTGCATAACGTCTTGCGTGCGACGGTGTCGGAGCATCCGCAGCAGAATGTCTGGTATTTCTACCCGCTCGTGTTCCTCGGCGGCTGCTTCCCGTGGTCGCTGGCTGTGCTGCCCGCCGTGGCGCGCAAGCTGTTCCACCGCGACGTGCATCTGCCGCAGAGCTCGGAAGAGCGATTTCTCGTCGTCTGGGCCGTCTGCGTCTTCGTGACGTTCCAGTGCTTTGCGACGAAATACATCACGTATACGTTCCCGTACATGGTGCCGCTCGCGATTCTCTTTGCGCGGTACTTCGTGGCGCATCCGCAGCTTTTCCGCAGCCTCGCAGGCTTCATGACGGCGCTGTTCGTCGTCGCGGCGTGCTTTGTCGCACCGCCGCTGATGCGGAGTCATTCTGGCGTGCTCGCGGCAGCGCCGCTTGTAGAGCTTTCGCAGGAGCGCGAGGCGGTGTCGGGACAGGCGCCTCTCATCGTCTCGTATCGGACGGATTATCAGACGTCGCTCGTCTACTATTCGGGCCTGCGCGTCGCGCGGCTCGAGACGGCGGAGGTCGTTGAAAAATTCCGCCCGCATGATGGCGAAATCAGCTGGTCGGCAAAGGAAGTCATGCCGTTCGAGGCAATCGAAGACCTGCCGACAGATCGCGACATCATCCTCGTGACGGGCGCTGGGAGCGAGCATGGCGGCGAGCTGACGGAGGATGATCTCGCGCGGAATCTTTCGGGCAGCTGGCAGCTCGTGCAGACGGCGGGCAACCGGCGGATTTTCCTGCGGACAGAGACAAAGGAGGCGGCAGAATGAGCGAAACGATAGAAACGTCGGAAGAAACGGATACAGACGCGAACGCAAGGAAGACCGTCACGATTGTCGTGCCGGTCTACAATGAGGCAGAGAACATCCCGCATTTCGCGGCGGCTGTTGACGAGGCGATGGCGGGGCTGCCGTATGACTATGAAATCCTTTTTGTCGATGACGGCTCGCGCGAGGAAAGCCGCGAGGTGCTGCGGAAGACCGTGGCGGCCGATCCGCATGTCCGCGCGCTCTACCTTTCGCGCAATTACGGTCACCAGGCCGCGCTGACTTGCGGCATCGACAATGCCGAGGGCGAAGCTGCTCGCTCTTTGGGAGCAGGGCTACGATGTCGTCCAGACCATCCGCCAGACGACGCAGGGCGTTTCGGCGTTCAAACGGCTGACATCGAAATACTATTACAAGGCGCTGAACCTCATTTCGGAAGTGCCCGTCCAGCCGGGCGGCTCCGATTTCCGCCTGCTTGATCATCAAGCCGTGCTGGCGCTCAGGCAGTACCGCGAGCACGACCGCTTCATCCGCGGCATCGTCGGCGCAATGGGCTTCCGCCAGGTGCAGGTGCCGTTCGTCGCGCCCGAGCGCTATGCGGGCACGTCGAAGTTCTCGCTCAGGAAGATGGCAAAGTTCGCGCTCGATGGCATCCTCGGCAATTCCATCCTGCCGCTGCGCATCTCGTTCTACATCGGTCTCGTGAGCCTGCTCCTGAGCTTTGCGCTCTTCGGCCATGTGCTGTTCGAGACGTACGAAGGTGACACCGTGCCGGGCTGGTCGACCATCGTCATCGTCATGGCGTTCTTCGGCGGTACGCAGCTCATGGTGCTTGGCATCCTCGGCGAATACATCGGCCACATCTTCCGCGAAGTCAAAGGCCGGCCGCTCTACCTCGTCGACAAGAGCGCCGGGCACTTGACGAACGAGCGGAAAACGACGTATAATACAGGCAGATGAAATACCAAAGAGCGCCCTGTTGCAGCAGAGCGCCCTTGGTCGAATGCAGAGCGTGCATTACGAAAGTGCTTTGGCAAGTGTTGCGATTGCTACCGCAATCGACAGGATAAACTTGCCGGAGATGAAGAGTTCGAAGTCGTTCATCTTGAAGTACATCGTAATCGCCTCCCGTATTCAATTTTCGCGGCTTTCCGGTTGCCTACGGTCGGCCGCTTTCTTTATGATAGCAGAAATTTTGGCTCAATCATTTTTTCTGTGGGATGAATGATGCACAGCGAGTCAATGGCGACTCATGTCGATGAGCTTCAAGAAGAAGTATTCATCGTCAG
>CACZFT010000079.1 GCA_902780535.1 uncultured Selenomonas sp.
GAAGTTCAAGTCCAAGGTCCAGATCAAGGCCAAGGGCAAGACGGTGGATGCAAAGTCCATCCTCATGATCATGAGCATGGGCCTCGTCAAGGGCACGGAGATCACGATTGTCGCTGATGGCCCGGACGAAGCAGATGCCGTGAAGGCACTGAAGGAACTCGTCGAGTCGAAATTCGGCGAAGAGTAATTCAAAACTCCTACAATAGAAAAGCCCGCCTGCATTCTGCGGGCGGGCTTTTTATCGGAATCGCGTTTTGGGGGAACATTCTAAAAATTTCTGGGGGAAAGAATCATGGCAGAAAAAATTCGTGGCAAAGGCGTCATTTCCGGCATCGCAATGGGCAAGATTATGCTCGCAGGCCAGAACCTTGACGGCTATCTCGTGAGCTACCAGCCCGAGGACGTCGCAACGGAGAAGCAGAAGGCGATGGCGGCACTGACGGCCGTTGCCGAGCAGCTGCGCGAAGGCATCGAGAAGATGCAGAAGAACGACAAGACGAAGGAGCAGGCCGCCATCCTCGAAGCGCACCGCATGATGGTGCAGGATCCGATGATGGCGCAGAACATCGACGCGCAGATTGACGAAGTCAAGAACGCGCCGAAGGCCGTGCTCAAGGCGTCCGAAGAGCAGGCGAAGATGTTCGAGCAGATGGAAGACGAGTACTTCGCTGCCCGTGCCGTTGACCTGCGCGACGTCGGCAAGCGCGTCGCGAAATACATCCTTGGCGTCAAGGAGCCGGAAATCGGCGACGAGAAAGTCATCCTCTGCGGCCGCGAAATCGAGCCGTCCGTCATCGCGGGCATGCCGACCGAGCAGATTGCAGGCGTGCTCCTCGGCTCGGGCTCCACGACGGCCCATGCCGTCATCATCGCGAAAGCGCGCGCCATCCCGACCATTGTCGGCCTCAACAAGGAAGACCGCATCGACAAGATTGCGGACGGTGACCACGTCATCATCGACGGCGAGCGCGGCGAAATCACCATTAATCCTACGCCCGACGAAATCGCTTCCTACAACGACAAGCTCAAGGCGCAGGAAGAGCTCGCGCGCCACTATGCCGAGCTCAAAGAGCTGCCGGCCGTCACGCCGGACGGCGTCCGCATCGAGCTCATGGCGAACATCGGCACGCACATGGATGTTGACAACGCCATGAACTACGGCGCCGAAGGCGTCGGCCTGTTCCGCTCCGAATTCGTCTTCATGGGCCGCGAGGAAATCCCGACCGAGGACGACCAGTTCCAGGCCTACAAAGAAGCCATCGAGAAATGCAACGGCAAGCTCTGCGTCATCCGCACGATGGACATCGGCGGTGACAAGCCGCTGCCGTACCTCAACATCCCGAAGGAAGAGAACCCGTTCCTCGGCTATCGCGCCGTCCGCATCAGCCTCCAGCGCGACGACCTCTTCCTGCCGCAGCTCAAAGCCATCCTGCGCGCCGGTGTCTATGGCAAAGTCGCCATCATGGTTCCGATGATCATCAACGTCAAGGAATTCAAGGATGTCCTCGAGCGCATCGAGCGCGCGAAGCTCGAACTCACGCATGAAGGCAAGAGCTTCAGCAACGACGTCCAGGTCGGCATCATGGTCGAGACGCCGTCGGCTGCCGTCATGACGCCGGTCCTCGCGAAGTACGTCGACTTCTTCTCCATCGGCACGAACGACCTCGTGCAGTATACGCTCGCCTGCGACCGCGGCAACGCCAGCATTTCCTACCTCTACAACCACTTCAACCCGTCCGTCCTGCGCCTCATCAAGCGCACGATCGAGAGCGCGCATCAGGGCGACAAGTGCAAGTGGGCCGGCATGTGCGGCGAAATGGCCTCCGATCCGTACGCCGCCGTCCTGCTCATGGCCATGGGCATCCACGAGCTCTCCATGAGCGCGCCGAGCATCCCGCGCGTTAAAGAGATGCTCCGCAAGACGAGTTCCGTCAAAGCAAAAGAAATCCTCGCCGACGTCATGAAGCTCGAAGACGGCGACGAGATTCGCGAGTATCTGCACAAAGTACTTTGATTTTCAAAAGAATCATTGAGCCTCCCGCACGGGAGGCTTTTTGCGTAAAATATTTTATCAAGGCTTCAAGGGGGCAGTTATGACAAAGGAGCAGATCATCCCCGTCCTCACCATCGCTGGCAGCGACGCAAGCGGCGGGGCAGGGATTCAGGCAGATCTCAAGACGTTTCTCGCGCATGGTGTCTATGGCATGAGCGCCGTGACGGCACTGACGGCGCAGAATACGCTCGGCGTCCGGGCCATCGAGGAGGCAGCGCCGGGGTTTCTCGCGGCGGAGCTCGATGCCGTTTTCGAGGACATCCCGCCGCGCGCGGTGAAGGTCGGCATGGTGGCGTCCGCTGCGCTCATCCGCGTCATCGCGGAGAAGCTGCGCACGTATCATGCGGAGCATGTCGTCGTCGATCCCGTCATGGTCGCGACAAGCGGGGCGCCGCTCCTCGCGGGCGATGCGATGGATGCGCTCAAAGAGGAGCTCTTCCCCTGCGCGGAGATCCTGACGCCGAACCTCCCCGAGCTCACGCGGCTGACGGGCATCGGCATCGTGAGCGAGGAGGCGATGGCAGCGGCGGCCGGGCAGGCAGCGCAGCAGTTCGACGCGGCCGTGCTCGCGAAAGGCGGCCATTTCACGGGCGATGCAGCGACCGACTTGCTTGCCTTCCCGGACGGGCGGCAGATTCCGTTTTCCGCGCCGCGGTCGGAAAATCCGAACACGCATGGCACGGGCTGCACGCTTTCCTCGGCCATCGCGGCGAACCTTGCGAAGGGGCATCCGCTCGAGGAGGCTGTCCGGCAGGCGAAGGACTATCTCACGGGCGCCATCGGCTATGGCCTCGACCTCGGGCAGGGGCATGGGCCGCTCTGGCACGGCTGGGCGCTTTCAGGCCGTTTTTTTGCGTGAGCGGACGCTTTGTGGTATCATAAGGGCGCGTATCTTAATGAAGGAAAGAAGAGAGTTTATCACATGAGATATGGAAAGTTCGTCGCGGCCGGAGCCGCATGCCTGACGGCCGGCATCCTCCTTTCGGCACCTGCGGAGGCGCAGCGCCACCTGACGCCTGTCGCGTCGCCCATGACGTCAGAAACGCGCCTCGTCACGGCGCAGCAGCTGATCGAGGCCGCTGCGAGAGATGTGGCGAAAGAGAAGGCCGAGGCCGCGAAGGGCAAGGCGGACTCGGGGAACGCCGCAAAGGATGAAGTGGCTTCGAAGACCGAAGACGCAGCGAAGAAGGAAGACGCGGCGAAGACGCTGACGAAAGATCTGGCGAAGAAGATGGAGACGAAAGACGCTGTGAAGGACGCCGCGAAAGATGTGGCAGCATTCCATGCGAAGAAGGTCCGCCTGACATGGCCCATCGTGCCGAGTGCCGTGCGCTATCAGGTCGTGCTGCTGAAAGCGTTCGGCGATGCGGCGGAGAATGTCGTCTGGTCGACAGATCAGGTCTACACGAACGGTATCGAGATCAATCTCGCGCCCTTTGGAGAAAAAGCAGCCAAATATTATTGGAAGGTCTGCCCGCTGAACTATGCAGGAGAGGCCATTGCAAAGGCCACGGCGCCCGCGCCCATCACGGACGGCGAGCTCGACCCGAAGGCGCCGCTGCCGACGACGGAGTTCGAGAAGATGGACTATGCGCCGCTCTATCCGGTGTTTTCGTGGGTGCCGACGGCGGGCGCGAAGCACCACGTCATCGAGGTCTACCGTGTGAAGCCCGAGGGCAATCAGCTCATCCGCACGCTGCAGGCGGGCGAGTACGACTACTACGAGGAAGGCGGCTACACGGTGCCGGGCACGTATGCCTGGCGCGTGCAGGCCGTCGACGAGAGCGGCTGGCCGCTTTCGGACTGGTCGCCGCTTTCGGAGTTCCAGGTGACGGCGCCGACGCCGATTGCCGCGCTCGGCGACAGCATCACGCATGGCGGCGGTGCCATGTCGACGCCGCCGGGATACCTGCTGTACGATTGGGAGAGCTACTCTGCCGTGCCGATCAAGAATCTCGGCTACAGCGGCAACACGACGCAGGACATGATCGACCGCTTCGAGCGGGACGTGCGGCCGTTTTCTCCGCGCGTGCTCGTCATCATGGGCGGCGTCAATGACTACCGCGGCACGGTCTACGGCTCTGAGACGGTCGAGCACCTGATTGCGCTGCGCGACAAATGCCTGGCGTACGGCATCACTCCGGTTTTCACGACGGTCACGCCGATCAACCCGGGCCTCATCCGCCGCTACGGCCAGATCGAGATTCCGCCGGCGGACTGGCAGGTGCATCGCGACTACATCAACCACTGGGTGCTCGAGCAGACGTACGCCATCGACGTCGCGAAGGCGCTCGAGGACGGCGCAGGCTGGCTCGCGACGAAGTACACGACGGACGGCCTGCATCCCGACTATCTCGGCAAGCGCTATATCGGCGAGACCATCGGGCGCTACCTTTCCGCGCATTTTCCATGGATCACGGGCAAGCTGACGAAGAAGCCCATCATCCTGCCGGAAGAACCGGCGAAATGACGCTCCGCATCTGAGCAAACGGGCGTCCGCGGAAAGCGTGCCGTACAAAGAGAGAAAGCAGGGTCTGGAATGCAAGAAGAAGGCCTCGTCTATACAAATGAAAACTGCATCGGCTGCAACAAGTGCGTCGGCGTCCGAGGACGCCGTGGACGAGGAAATCGGCTATGGACTCGGCCTCTCGTATCCCGTTCCGGACGGCCTCGCGCCACTTCGACTGCTCCGCCTGCGGCTACGACATCTGCGGCGACGAATTCGTCGCCATCGTGCAGGGCATCTCCCATGCCGCCGTCTGCGCCCGCCTCGCAGAGACGCAGCAGAGCCTCGAAGAATTCGACGTCTCCGTCGCCTTCGGCACGGCGCATGCAGAAGAAAGCGCAACGTACAAAACGTACAAAGCGCTTAAAGACGAAGCCGACAAAGTCATGTACAAAGACAAGCTCGCCTGCTACGCACGGCACGGATGGAAGCCGCGCGGGTGAACGACGAAACATCCATCTGCATACAGCAATGCCCCGCATCCGGAAAAAGATGCGGGGCATTTTGTCGGTATGCCGCATCACGCGTGGCAGGTATGCGCTCCGTGATGGTGGTCGCAGGTTGCGGCGTCGTTTTTGGCGAGCGTGCCGGCGAGCAGGGCGTTCACGGCGTCATCGGCAGCGCCGGTGCAGCCTGCGTAGATGTCGATGCCGGCATCGGCAAGCGCGTTCTTCGCGCCCATGCCCATGCCGCCGCAGAGCAGCGTATCGACGCCCCAGTCTTTGAGGAGGCCTGCGAGGGCGCCGTGTCCCTGGCCTTCCGTGTCTTTGACCTCCGAGGCTTTGATGGCGCCTTTTTCGATGTCGTAGACCTTGAAGGCCTGCGTCTTGCCGAAATGCTGGAAAATCTGCCCATCCGGGCTGTACGTGACAGCGAGTTTCATGGTGTGTTCGCTCCTTTTCTGCGTGAGAATCCGAGGACATCCATGGCGCAGGCGCGCAGCGCAGCAGCAGTCTGGGCGCGGCGCGCCGCAGGTCTCGTAGCTGCCGCCAGCGATTTCGAGCGGCAGGCCGCAGACGAGGGCGCGCGCGAGCTTCTGCCGGGCGCTCGCGTAGACCGCCTGCACCGTCGTGCGCGCGACATCCATCGAGGCGGCGCAGGCCGTCTGGTCTGCGCCCTCGTAGTCGATGAGGCGCAGGCATTCGTATTCGTCAAGCGTCATCACGACAGGAGCGTGCGTAGAGGTGTCCGCAGCATCTGCGGGTACGAACGAGGTGCATGGCGGCATCATGCAGATGCGCCGGGGTTTTGCGGGTCTTGCCATGGAAGCGTCCTTTCACAAACAATAAACGACATATGTCATAAATAAAATATAGCGCAATAACCGGCATATGTCAAGAACCTGCTGCCATGGTTATCTTGTCAAGATGTTGACTCTTGGGGGCATGATGTATGAATTTCGTTTTTATCTCGCCGCAGTTCCCGAAGGACTTCTGGAATTTCTGCGACCGCCTCGCGAAGAATGGCGTGACGGTGCTCGGCATCGGCGACAGTCCGTATGATGAACTGAAGGATGGCTTGAAAAATGCGCTGACGGAGTATTATTTCGTCGAAGACCTTGGGAACTACGATCAGGTCTTCCGTGCCGTGGCGTTCTTCTCGTTCAAATATGGCAAGATCGACTGGATCGAGTCGAACAATGAATTCTGGCTGGAACAGGATGCGCGTCTGCGGACGGATTTCCATGTGACGACGGGCGAGCAGTACGAGGACATCGGGCGCATCAAGCACAAGTCTGCCATGAAAGCATACTATGCGCGGGCAGGCATCCCGACGGCGCGGTTGCACAAGATCACGACGATCGAGGCGGCGCGCGAGTTCGTCGGCTGGGTCGGCTACCCGGTCATCGTGAAGCCGGACATCGGCGTGGGCGCGACGGACACGTACAAGCTGGTCTGCGACGACGACCTGCAAAAGTTCTTCGACCACCTGCCGGACGTGCCGTACGTCATGGAAGAATTCGTGACGGGCGACATCTGCTCGTATGACGCCATCATCGACTCTCATTCCGAACCTTTGATGGAATCCATGACCGTCTGGCCGCCGTCCGTCATGGACATCGTGCTTCAGCACCTCGACCTTTCCTATTATACGGTGGACAAGGTGCCGGGCGCGCTGCGGCAGATGGGACGTGCGACCGTCAAATCGTTCGGCGTCAGGAGCCGCTTCGTGCATCTGGAGTTTTTCCGCCTGACGAAAGCGAAGCCGGGGCTCGGCGAAGTGGGCGACTTCGTCGGCCTCGAAGTCAATATGCGTCCGGCGGGCGGCTATACGCCGGACATGATGAATTTCGCGCACAGCACGGACGTCTATCAGATCTGGGCCGACATGGTGACGAAAGATCGGCGCGTGCTGCCGGACATGATGGCACCGCAGATGGGCAACCAGATGTACACGGCGAAACTGGCCAGCCAGAAGGCTGTGGATGCGTTTATCGAATACGTGCAGGCGAGAAGATAAGAATCGGACATCTCGGACATCTCGACCTTGCGGACGTCATGGAGAATTTTCGGAAGTGGATGGACAGCCGTTCCAGAAGCCTTGCTGCGCCCGCAAGGCCATAGAGCGGTGTCGCATCCGCCAGCAGTTCGTCGTAGACGGGACGGGCGATTGGAACGAACTGCGCAGACTTTCCAAGGCAGGCGAAGCGGGTGGCTTCGTGGGAGCTCGCGAGGAGCAGGCCGCCCTGCCATTCTCGCAGATCTTCCTCGATGGCAGCATCGTCTGCACGCACGGTGCGGATGACGTCGGCAGCGGGGATGGCGTGCTCGGAGGGTTCCTGCTGATGGACGACGAGCTTTGCCGTGTCTGCCTACTCGCCCCGCACGGCTTCTGCGATGGCTGCCGCATCGGACGGCCAGGCGGCGATGAGGATTTCGTCGAACCAGAGCTGCCCCCAGAGGGAACGGAGATTTCCGCTCCGATGTTCGAGGTGGCGCTTCAGCGTATCGGCTTCCTGCTCCAGCGTAGAAAGATTCATTACGGGCAGCGCTTTCTGGATCGTGCGCAGCCATCGCAGCGTGCCCTCGATGCCCGCGATGTCATCTCCGATGAGGCTGACGGAGCAGTTGCTTTCGACGAAGACACGCTCAAACGTCCCCATTTTCTGGATGTCCGAAAAGCTCTTTTTGAGGTCGTTTTCCGTGCCATAGACGAGGGAGGATGGGCTTGGCTGTGTGCAGGCGGCCTCCCATTCAGGCTTCGACATAGGCGATGCCTCCTTTTGTGCCGTAGCGGCAGACGAGATGTGCGATGGCGCGCATCATGGCGATTTTTCCCGCCGTCCCCGCGAGCGGCACCATGGGGAGGAATAGCTGCTTCGTCTTTGTGCTGTAGATTTCGTTGGAGACGAGCAGGATGAGCGCGGAAATGTGGATGCCGAGCCGCGTAAGCGTCGCCGCCGAGAAAGCCGGAGAACGGCATCACGCTCGCCGAGGTCGAGGAACGACGCTACATGGGCGCAGCCTGCCGGGCTGTGGAACACCACGACAACGCCCTGGCAGAACGCGACCGCCTTCCAGACGCCCGTCATCGTGCAGGACGTTGACGTCGTTTTCTCTAGAAGCCATTTTGTTTTGAGTTTCATGCAAACCTTCCCCCTTTTTTTTCTTGAAAGCATCCAAATCAAAATCCGCACGGCGCGACGAGCCGCTGGATCAGCGCCTGTGCGCGATACCATTCATCGCTCTGCACCCAGCCGAGCGAACGGTTCAGGGCGAAATTTCCATGCAGCATGTAGACGAAGAGCTGCTCCGCCTCCCACTCGCTGACGTGGTAGCGCTTCATAATCTGCGGGACGCGGCGCGGACGCTGGAAGTCGGCGAGCTTCTGGAGGATGTGGCGGGACAGGCTCTCGTCGAGGAAGAGGACGCGGTATTTCGGGTTGCTGCGCGCTGGCAGGCGGGGAGCATGGCGTCGAGGTCGGCAGGCGTGGCGGCGGCTTCGGGCTTTTCGAGCAGCTCGCCGGTCCAGGGCGCCTGCGGCCGGTCGGCGAGTTCGGTGAGGCGCAGGGCATCATCGAGCAGTTCGCTGAGCACGCTTTCCGTGTTGTCATAATGCAGGTAGAACGTCGCGCGCGTGATTTCCGCCTGGCGGCAGAGCGCCGAGACCGTGACTTTTTCATACGGTGTATGCGCGAGGAGTTCCAGCAGCGCGTCCTTGATCATCTGCTTCGTCATCAGCGTCCGGCGGTCGGTTTTTCGTTTCATCTTTCGCTCCGTTTCTATACAGATTTTCGCAATCTGTCAAGGAATGTCCCGTTTCCCTGAAATATGGCCGAGACATCTGAAATCATGTACAGTATAATGAGTCATATACAGAGTGTCAATCAGTGTTCCTGCTGGATGTTATCAGGGATGGAAAGGACGGAGCGAAATGGATTCCAAACGGATTGCCGTGCCGGATCGGAGTGCATGCGCGGCTTGCGGCAGCTGCATGGATGTCTGCCCGCGCAAGGCCATTTCGGTTTTTCGAGGGAGTTATGCCGTCGTCGATGACAGGCGGTGCGTCGGCTGCGGCATGTGCAGCCGCGTGTGCCCGGCGGGCGTGATCTTGATGGAGGTGCGGCCATGAAAAGCGTGCGGTCTGCAAAGCGCCACTGGTATCACTACCTCTGGCTGTATTCGCTGTTCTTCTTTGCAGCGGGCTTTTTCAATATCCTCTTTGCCTGGCTCGGCCTCGTGAGCTTCCTGCTGCCGCTCGTGTTCGCGTTCGGCTTCGGCACGAAGGGCTTCTGCAACCGCTACTGTGACCGCGGCCAGTTCCTGCGGATGTTCGGCGGCCAGCTCGGGCTCTCACGCGGGGGCTCGATGCCGGCCTGGATGAAGGGGAAGCCGTTCCGCTATGCGTTCATGGTGTTTTTCTTTGCGATGTTCGGGAATATCATCTACACGACCTGGCTCATCGCGCATGGCGCGGGAAGCCTTTCCGAGGTCGTCACGATTCTTTGGAGCGTGCGCGTTCCGTGGCAGTGGGCGTATGCAGGCGGCGTGGAGCCGTGGGTGGCTTCGTTCGCCTTTCAGCTCTACAGCCTCATGCTGACGTCGGAAATCATCGCGCTTGCCACGATGCTCTGGTTCCGTCCGCGCTCGTGGTGCGTCTATTGCCCGATGGGGACGCTGACGCAGCTCGTATGCAAGAGAAAAGCATCTTCGGAAGAAAAAATGCAGGAAGGAGATTTTGCAAAATGAAGAAAAAGTATATCGTTGTCGGCGGCGTGGCTGGAGGTGCGACGGCGGCAGCGCGTCTGCGCCGTCTCGATGAAGCGGCGGACATCGTGCTCATCGAGCGCGGCCGCCATGTGTCGTTTGCGAATTGCGGCCTGCCGTATTATGCTGGCGGCGTCATCAAGGAGCAGGACAGCCTGCTCGTGCAGACGCCGGAACGGTTGCGGGCGATGTTTGCGCTCGATGTGCGGACGGAGAGCGAAGTGACGGCCGTTGCACCGGATCGCCACGAGATTACCGTTCGCGCGAAGGACGGAAAGACGGTGACGGAGCACTACGACAAGCTTCTGCTCGCGCCCGGAGCGCATCCGCTCGTCCCGCCGATTCCCGGCATCCAGCAGGAAGCCATCCATACCATCCGCACGGTGGAAGATGCCGAGGCTGTGAAGCAGGCGGCCGTCCGCCTCGGCAAGGGCGCGCAGGCCGTCGTCGTGGGCGGTGGTTTCATCGGCGTCGAGATGGCGGAAAACCTCGTGGAGCGCGGACTGTCCGTGCATCTCGCCGAAGCAGCGCCGCAGATTCTCCTGCCGTTCGACGCGGACATGGCGCACCTGCTGGCAGAGGAGATGGAGGCGCATGGCGTCAGGCTCCATCTCGGAAACGGCGTTCAGGAATTCCGAAAGCAGCCAAGTGGCGTCGCGGTCGTGCTCGCAGATGGGACGGAGCTCCCGGCCGACCTCGTCGTACTCGCCATCGGCGTCCGGCCGGACACGGCATTTTTGAAAGGAAGCGGCATTACGCTCGATGCGCGTGGCCATATCGTTGTCGGTGAATATCTCCAGACAAATATCCCCGACGTTTATGCGGTCGGCGATGCCGTGCGCACACGCGACCTCCGCACGCAGCAGCCGCGCGCGTTGGCACTCGCGGGTCCTGCCAACCGGCAGGGGCGTCTGGCCGCCGACAACATGACGGGGCATCTACATGCCTATCAGGGCGTGCAGGGCTCTTCCATCCTAAAAGTCTTCTCGCTGACGGCTGCCGCGACGGGCGACAACGAGCGCATGCTCAAGCAGGCAGGCGAAGAATATCGAAGCGTCATCGTCGAGCCGTTCTCCCATGCGACGTATTATCCGGGCGCCGAACGCATGACGCTCAAGCTGCTGTTTTCCGCCAGGGGCGACGTGCTCGGGGCGCAGGCCATCGGCCGCGCGGGCGTCGACAAGCGCATCGACACAATCGCGACGCTGCTGCACTTGCACGGCACGGTCGAAGACCTCGCGTCACTCGAACTTTCCTATGCGCCACCATATTCCAGCGCGAAAGACCCCGTGAACATCGCAGGCTATGTCGCGACGAACCTCCTCGATGGCCTCACGACGCCCATCAAGGTCGCCGACGTCCCCGCCGCCATCGAGCGCGGCGCCAAGCTCATCGACGTGCGCCCGCCAGAAGTTTTTGCAGCCGGGCACATCAAAGGTGCGGCAAATATCCCGCTTGCCAAGCTTCGCAGCCATCTCGCAGCGCTCGACAAAGACGCCGATTACATCGTCAGCTGCGAGGTCGGGCAGACGGCCTATTACGCAGAACGCATCTTGAAGCAGCACGGCTTTCGCGTGAAAAATCTCATGGGCGGCTACCGTTTGGCATCGCACTTCCTGCCGACGGAAAAATGAGCCGCATTTTGTGAAGCGGATGTTCCCCTCTGCATTGACGCAGAAAATGATTCGTGCTAAGCTATGAGAAGTATCGGAAGAAATTACATCAATGCAAGCAAGAGGGTGGAATCATGCAGATTTCAAGCCGTTTCACGATTGCCGTCCATGTCCTGACGTGCGTCGCTGTCCTGGACGGGCAGATGCCGCTCAACAGCGAGACGATTGCCGGCAGCGTCGGCGTGAATCCCGTTGCTGTGCGCAATATTTTCCGCCAGCTGAAAGCGGTCGGCCTCATCACCGTGCAGCGCGGCGGCAACGGCGGCGTGGCGCTCGCGCGAAAGCTTTCAGACATCACGCTCCTCGATGTCTACCGCGCCGTGGACAGCGTAGAGAGCGGGCAGCTGTTCCATTTCCACGAGAATCCGAACGCCGCCTGTCCGGTCGGGCGCAACATCCATCATGTGATGGACGGAAGGCTCGCGGAAATCCAGGACGAGATGGAGCAGAAGATGGCGACGATGACGCTTGCGGATGTCGTCACAGATACGGAAGCGCTCATCGCAAAAGAAGCGCAGCAGGCAGGCTGAAGCATTGGCGGTCGCAGGGACATGCGGTCGCCGAATTTTTTTGCAAATTTTTGATGTATCTATTGACAATACAACAAAGCTGTGCTATCTTATGCATGTAATCAAGATTAATACATCAAATAAATCACTTCTACACAGAAAAGGAGCACACATCATGAAGAAGAATATCGCAGTTGTCGCAGCAAACGGTCGCGTCGCCCGCAAGGTCATCGCGGAAGCAAAGGCGCGTGGCTGGGACGTCACGGCATTCGTCCGCAAGGAAGCGCCGTCGGACGCGCAGCATGTCATCGTCAAAGACATCTTCGATCTCACGAAGGACGATCTTAAAGGTTTCGATGCCGTCGTCGATGCGTTCGGCGCGTGGACGGAGGAGGCGCTGCCGCAGCACAGCACGACGCTCGCGCATCTCTGCGACATCCTCACAGGCACCGAGACCCGCCTCCTGATTGTCGGTGGCGCAGGCTCGCTCTATCTCGACGGCACGCATACGGCGCAGGTCAAGGATGCGCCGAACTTCCCGCCGGAGTT
>CACZFT010000080.1 GCA_902780535.1 uncultured Selenomonas sp.
TAGATTTGCTGAGCCAGTTGCTGTTCAGGGGTGAGTTCGCGTTTTGCCATTGTGTTCATCCTTTGCGATTGCGAGTGATTCTGTCAGTATGCCAGAACCAACGTTGACTTGTAAAGGCCTTTTACACAAACTATTTTACACTCCCTCATATCATAGCATTTTTATGGGGGATAATTTGAAAAAAGAGCAGTCGTAGTATAATTTTTCTCCTTCGTGGTAATTTGTAATCGCTTGAGATCGTTTCAGTACTATGATAAAATAAATCAGATTTTTGAAAAGGGAGAAATCAACTCTGCAATCACACGTAAACAATTCCATTCTGTCGCCGTTCGTCAAGTGGGCAGGGGGCAAGAGGCAACTCCTTCCGGATATTAAGCGACGCCTGCCTACGCGCTACGGGCGATACATTGAACCTTTTGTTGGAGGTGGGGCTGTCTGCTTTGCGCTCGCGCAGTCTGGCAGCCTCATTAACGACAAGAATCCCGCGCTCATCCATACATATCACACGATACAGCAACACACAGAGGAACTGATCGCTACGATTCGCATACTCGATGATGGTATCATCAGCGGAAGAAAAGAATATTACTACGAAAAACGCGCTCGTTACAACGAAAAACTCCGGCAATCTTGCTATGATACTGAGACAGCAGCTCTTTTTATCTTCATGAATAAGCACTGCTTCAATGGACTTTATCGTGTAAACCGCCATGGCGCATTCAATGTACCATACAATGGCAGTATTCGCACATCAATGGATGAAAAAAACATCCGCGCAATCGCTGCATTTCTTGATAGCATCGAAATCACGCAGGGCGACTTTGAAATAGCGGCCGAGCGCGCAGAAGCTGGAGATTTTGTTTTCTTTGACAGCCCTTACGCGCCGCTGAATCCGACGTCATTCGAAGCGTACACAAAGGAAGGGTTTGAGCGCAAAGACCATGAACGTCTTGCTTCACTCTATCGCAAACTTACGAAACGCGGCTGCTACTGTATGCTCACAAATCACAACACAGAATTCATTCGAACACTTTATGATGGATTTCATATCGCCGTCGTTACTGCACGACGAGCAATTAATTCAGATGCATCAAAACGCACAGGCGAGGAAGTCATCATCTGTAACTACGAAACCAGTGAGGAGAAAACAAAATGACACGCAACTTCAATGAATGGCTTAGTCATTTACGCAACAACATCGCAAGCTATGATTATTATGTGGACTTTCCTAAGGTTTTCGGGAATGTTGATGATATCAAAATTGAATTGAATGTTCTCAATGCACTCATTGGTGAAGATGACATCCGTACGAAGTTCATGAATATTCTCAAGCGTTACCCCGAAACGCTGAAATGCATCCCAATTCTACTTGCTGTTCGAAAAAATGAAATTCTAGTTTTGGACGACGGCATTGACTTTGAATTCTCTTTCAAAAAAATGAATTATGATGCCGAAACCTATGCAACTTTCATGGAAAAAAGTGGTCTATTCAATCTCATGCAACATCACATTATCGGCAATCTTGTTGACTACGTAACAGGTGTTGAAACAGGATTGGACTCAAATGGGAGGAAAAATCGTGGCGGTCATTTGATGGAAAATCTTGTTGAGCACTACATCAAAAAAGCGGGTTTCATCAAGAATGAAACCTATTTCAAAGAAATGTATATTCATGAGATTACAGAGAAATGGGGAATCGATCTATCTGCCATCTCGAACCGGGGAACAACGGAAAAGCGATTTGACTATGTTGTGAAGACGCCAGAGAATCTCTACGTCATTGAAACAAACTTTTATACGAGTAGTGGCTCCAAACTTAACGAAACGGCGCGTAGCTATAAGACACTCGCGAATGAAATTGCTCCATTACCGCATGTTCACTTCGTCTGGTTCACAGATGGAAGGGGGTGGATCAGTGCTCGCCACAATCTGGAAGAGACATTTGATGTTCTCGATACGATTTACTGCATTGATGACATGGAGCAAGGCATCATCAGTAAGGTGATGATATAATGTTGCAATCTTATTATAAGTCACCAAATCGAGATTTTACATTGCTCTTCGGGGATACATTTGAGCTATTGCCAAAATTCGATTTTCACTTCGATATGATTTTCGCGGATCCTCCCTATTTTCTATCTAATGGCGGTATCTCCATCCAAAGTGGCAAGATCGTGAGTGTCAATAAAGGAATGTGGGATAAATCGAAAGGATTCGATGCGGACAATGACTTCCATCGTCGCTGGATCCAGCTCTGCCGTGACAAACTGAAAGATAACGGAACCATTTGGATTAGCGGGACATATCACAACATCTTTTCTGTCGCACAAGCACTGACGGAACTCAGGTTCAAAATTCTCAATGTCATCACATGGGAAAAAACGAATCCTCCACCGAATGTTTCTTGTCGCTACTTTACGTACTCGACGGAATTCATCATCTGGGCACGGAAACATTCGAAGGTTCCTCACTTTTATAACTACAAGCTCATGAAGGCCATTAACGGTGGAAAGCAGATGCGAGATGTGTGGACGCTGCCAGCCATCGCCCGATGGGAAAAATCATGTGGCAAGCACCCAACACAGAAACCGTTAGCCTTACTCACACGAATCATTTTAGCTTCCACACAAGAAAACGCGTGGATTCTTGATCCCTTTGCTGGCTCAAGTACAACAGGAATCGCTGCCAGTCTTGTTGGACGCCGTTTTCTAGGGATTGAAAAAGAAATCGCATTCGTCGAAATGTCGAAGCAACGTCGTGAAGAGTTGGAAAATCCTTCTGTGCGCATGAACTACCGATCAAAACTTTCAGATTTGTCATTTCTCACGGGTAAGTCTTTATCGAATCAAGTCGATGAATCGGCTGGATTCTATGAGAGAAATTTGCCTTTTTCATGAAAAAGAATCATTGTACTCTGTGGTTATTTTTTATAGGCCGTATGACAAATATATCGTGAACAACAAGAAATATCAAGTGCTTCGACATGTACGAATTGCGGCGTAAAACTCAGGCCGCATGCAAATTTCTGCATTGCGTGTGGCGCCCCAGTAACGTAACCAGAACCAGAGTGCCCAACGCATTGTCCTGTCTGCGGGACAGAGCTCGCGAAACATGCGAAATTCTGTTCGGAGTGCGGTTGCAAGATAGAAGGATGAGGGGCAGGAGCACGGAGGCTCTTGGACAGAGTTGAGAAGAAGACAGAAGATTCAAGGGGTTACGTTTCGATTGTACATAAATGGCCATGCAGACGCTGGATTGCTTGCATGGCCATTAGACTACATGTTTTAGAGCGAGGCACCCTCGAAGTAATGCAGCATGATCCAGCCTGCATTATACTCTGGCTGCTGGTAGCCGTAACCTGTCATGACCGTCCATTTGCCGTCGCGCACTTCATAGAAGGTCGGGCCATCTTCTGATTCTTCGACCAGGACGCGGACGGCGAACGTGCGGTTTCCACCGTTTTCGTCATCGACGTCGATGACGTTTCCGACGAATACTTTGTTGAGGCCGGTATCATCCGTCCTCTCAGTAGTTATCGCTCATATAATTCGCGACAGCCAAACCGATGCTGCTGTTGACGTTCCCGATGTAATTGCCATTCTGGTCGATGCGATGGCAGTCAAAGCCCGCGCCCCAGCTGACGCTCACGAGGTAGGGCGGCATCCAGCCTTCGGAGTCGCATTGGGCGATGAGGACATGCGCGTGGTGGCGGCTGACCATGTAGACGGAGGAATCGTTGATGTTGACGCGCCAGTCTGGATGGCCGTGGACGCCGACGATGCCGGCCTCGGCAGATGGCATGGCCGCAAAGGCACAGGTCACAGCGAGTGTGCAGGCTGCAAACAGCTTTTGGAACAGATGTTTCTTCTTCATAACGCATCCACCTTTCGAAATGCAGATTCCATGACGAATCATGACAGAATGGGTTCGTCTTTCTGTGGTGAAATTCGAGAAATCATGTGTGGATTCCTGCCACGGTTGGGAAAGTGGAATAATCCTGCTGTCAGGAGAATAATCTCGAAAGGTACTACCAGAATGCGGAGGCCGTTCATTGTCTGCCTTTTGCTCGCATGATATAATGATTGAAAGAAATCAAAGTGGATAGGAGATCTACCATGTCGGAAACAGAGATGCGGCAGAAAATCTTGGCCGAGCTGCAGGCACATAAAATCAATCCTATGAATGATGTCTTATTCAAGTTCATTTTTGGCAAGGAAGAGCGCAAGGGCATCACGATTGATTTTCTGAATGCGGTGCTCGAAGAGTCCTTGGAGCATCCGATCAAGGATATCTGCTTCACCCAGACGGAGCAGGTACCGCAGGATGACGGCGGCAAATTGACGCGCTTCGATGTGGCCTGCGAGCTGGATTCTGGCGAGATGATTGACGTCGAAGTGCAGGTCATCAACTACCAGAACATGCAGCGGCGTACCTTGTACTATTGGTCGCAGATGTATCTGACGGGCATCTTGAGCGGCGAGGACTACGCCGAATTGCGGCCGGCCATCACCATCAATATCCTGGCGTTCAACATTTTGCCGCAGGCCGAGCCGCATGCGATGTACAGCATCTACAATGCCAAGACGGGCGACCGTCTGAACCGGGACATGGAGTTGCATTTCCTCGAAATCCCGAAATTCACGCACAAGCCTGTCCGTGAGATGACGAAGATGGAACGCTGGCTGGCCTATTTCGCTAACAAATTGAATGAACAGGAAAGGGAGGAACTGGCCATGAGCGAAGCAGCAATCAGGGGCGCCTACGATGCAACGGGCGCTTTCATGATGAACCCACAGGATCGGATGAACTACGTCAATCGCCAGATGGCGATCATGGATTACAACTCTGGCATGAACGCTGCTGAAAAACGTGGCGAGGCGCGTATGGCCGTACTGATGCAACGACTCATCGCTGATGGGCGCACTGAAGATGCATTAAAGGCTTCTTCTGATACAGAATATCGTAATAAATTGTATAAAGAACTGGATATCTGATGAGCTATATCGCGGATAGCAAGAAAGCTCTTTCGGAAGAGAAAAGCACATTGCAAGAAGCAGCGGGCACATCCGTCAAAGATACGAACGAGCTTGAGCATGAGCTCGCGGCGGCGAAGAGTTTGGAGGCTTATTTCGAGGCGAATACGGCGGAGCTGCGTGAGGAAACGCTGGCGGAGCATCTTGCGCGGCTGCTGGCGGAGAAGCATCTCGAGAAAGCCGATGTGATTGCGCGTTCGGGGCTTGCGGAGCTCTATGCCTACCACATTTTCGCGGGACGGAAGCCGCATCCTTCGAAGCCGAAGGTCCTTGCGCTCGCGCTGGCGATGCAGCTCACGCGCAAGGAGGCGCAACACCTGCTTTATTATGCGGGCGCGACGCCGCTCTATGTCCGACCATCACATGAGCGTCGTCGATGCGAACCTTTTGCTCGACAGTCTCGGGCAGGAACCGTTGCTTGGCTGAAGGCGGGCATGATTCTTTTGCTCGTTATACTTAAAAAACAGTTGCAAAGGATTTGTTTTTCTGATAGACTCTATGACTTGAGGGAATAATCCCATGTTTCTAGGCCAGAAGTTTCACCCAAGACTTGATCAAAAGGAGACGTATTATTTTGATGTCGAGTCTGAAACAAATCCGTATTTCTGTAAAAATCTTATTGATTGTCGTGGTGGCGATCCTCGGCATGGCGGTGCTGGGCTTTACCGGCTACCGTTCCATGGTCAAGGCCGATGCCGACCTCGATAACATGTATAACCGCAAGCTCACGGCCGTCCGGCTGCTGGGCGACGAAGTCAACTACATGCGCATGATCCAGGTGCGCATCGTCAAGCATATCCTCGATCCGAACGACCAGAAGATCAAGCAGTCGATTCATGATGCGATGGACAGCTATGAAAAGACGTGGCCGGAGTACAAGCGCCTCGGCTCGATGCTGCCGGACGTCGCCGCCATGATGCCGGAGACGGAGCAGGACTGGGCAACGTATAAAGAAGGCATCCTCGAAGCCGAGAAGATGGCGGATTCCGGCCAGCGCGACGCGGCCTGGGAGTACTACAAGGGCGTCGAGGCCGGTCCGACGCAGGTGCTGCTCAAGCAGCTGCTCGGTTTGCAGAAAATCGCCAATGACAATGCGGCGGCTCTGAACCAGGACATCAAGACGCAGAACAGCGAGCGCATGACGATCATGATGATTGCTACGGTCATCGCATTCGTTCTGCTGCTGGGCCTCAGCTACGTCATCATCCGCGAGATCACGAAGAGCCTGCAGGCGATGCAGCAGGTCTGCAAAGATATGGCGGAGGGCGATTTCCGCGTCACGCAGACGCAGTCCGACCGCGGCGACGAGCTCGGCGAGATGGAGGACGAGCTCTTCACCATGCGCAGCCGCCTGAACCAGCTCATGCGCAAAGTGCACGATTCCTCCGAGCAGCTCGCGGCGGCGTCGGAGGAGCTGACGGCGAGCTCCATGCAGGCCGCGCAGGCGTCCACGCAGGTCGCAGAATCGGCGGGCGCGGTCGCGAACTCCGCCGAGGAGCAGCAGACGGCTGTCGTCAGCAGCCACAAATCCGTCAAGCAGGTCGATACGGCCGTCGTCGAAGTGCAGGAAGTCGTGGCGCAGGCCGTGGAAAATTCGACCGTCGTCGCGAAGCAGGCAAAGGCCGGCAATGATTCCATCAATGATTCCGTGGCCAAAATCGAGAGTGTCGCGCAGACGGTCAGCGATTCTGCGGAAGTCGTCGACCGTCTCGGCAAGAGCTCGCAGGAAATCGGCGAAATCGTCGATACGATTGCCTCGATTGCCGAGCAGACGAACCTCCTCGCGCTCAATGCCTCCATCGAGGCGGCCCGCGCCGGCGAGCATGGCCGCGGCTTCACGGTCGTCGCCGAGGAAGTCGGCAAGCTCGCGAATGAGTCGCAGCACTCGGCCGAAAAGATTGCCCGCCTGATCAAGAACATCCAGACGGATACCGACCAGGCCGTGGCCTCGATGCAGGAAGGCCGCACGGCCGTCAAGGAAGGCGCGGCATCTGTTGAACATCTGCGCGCCATGTTCCAGAGCATCAACGAGCATGTCGGCAGCGTCTCGGGCCAGATCGAGCAGATTTCGACGGCCGTCGAAAAAGTGGCGCACAGCGCGGAAATCATCACGCACGGCGTTGCGAACATCGGCACGCACAGCGACAATGTGTCCACGCATATCCAGTCCGTCTCGGCCGCGACGGAGGAGCAGTCCGCTTCCGCTGAAGAGATTGCTTCTGCCAGCGAGTCTCTGGCGAAACTGGCACAGGATCAGCAGCAGGCACTGGCGCATTTCCAATTCTGATTCTCTGCGAAGGATTGATGAAATGCTCAATCTCTCTTGCGATGCATCGATGAAACGATTATAATCGAACCATCGAACCGATGCAGCAAATGGCAGGAGGGGTAGAGATGCAGTCGAAACGGTTGCCGGAACCGGCGGAGCAGCCGTCGTTTCATACGATTGACGAGCTCATGATGATGATTTTGCAGGTGGGAAAGGAATCGCCGACGTTCCAGCGCATTTCTCTCTACATCGAAAAGAACTATCTCAAAATTATCTTCATGCGCGCCGACGATCTTGCGGAGCAGATGGGCGTGAGCCAGGGAAGCGTCTCGCGCTTCTTCACGACGCTCGGGTATCGGGGGTACAATGGCTTCTTGCGCAACTTGCAGGCCATCGTGAGCCAGCAGCTCACGGCGCCGCAGCGGCTCGAGCTCGGCAGCCCGCAGGGGGCGGCACGGAGCCAGCGCAAGAGCATCGTGCGCGAGGTACGGAACCTCGAGGCGCTGGACCGCGTGACGCGGGGCGAGGCGTATGAGCGCATGGTCGCGGCCATCGCTGCGCCCGCGCCGCTCTGCCTCGTTTCGGCCCGCATGTCGGCGACGCTCCTGCCATATCTTTCCTATACGCTGCAGAAAATGCGCAACGATGTCTATGTTGCGACGCCGGACACGCCGCAGTGGGAGCGGCTGGAGCTCGCACAGGAGCCGGCCGGGAACGTGATCATCATCGCGTTCCCGCGCTACGCGAACGAGCTCCTGCATCTCTGCGAGCGGCTGCATCGCCGCCGTGTACCGTTCCAGGCGGTGACGGATTCGCGGCTTTCGCCGATTGTCCCGCTCGCGGACAATGTCGTGCTGACGCCCGTCACGACGTCGTCGCCGTTCGATGGCTACAGTGCGCCGATGATGCTGTTCAACCTGCTCCTGCAGGATGCCGCGCGGCAGATGCCGCAGCTCCGGGCGCGCATGGAGGCCATCGAGGCCATTGAGCGGGAGAATCATGTATACTTTGCAAAGTGAGCTTTCCTGCATTGACAAATGTGCGCTCACGTAGTATTGTATAGCACAAGAAGAACAAAGACGTTCAAGCTGTTTGCTTGGACGTCTTTTTCTTTTCTCGCAGAATGAATGATTTCATCAAATGCAGAAAATCTGGATAGTTTCATCATTTAGAGAGTCAAAGGAGAGAAGGAAACGTCATGGTGGAGGTTCATGTGAATGGCAGGCGGCTCCTGCAGCGGCTCGAAGCGCTCGCGCGCATCGGCGCGAATGAGCAGGGCGGTATCGACCGCCAGCTCGCGAGTGCGGCGGACGTGGAGGCCCGCGCGTGGCTGCAGCGCTGCTGGAGCAGCGAGCTCGGCCTCAGCGTGCGGCTGGACGCGGTCGCCAACCTCTGGGGCGAGGGCGCAGAGGGGACGGAGCCGGGGCGGAAGCCCATCCTGCTCGGCTCGCATCACGACACCGTGCCGAATGGCGGCCGCTATGACGGCGCGCTCGGCGTGCTGATGGCGACAGAGGTCTTGCAGACGCTCTGCGAGGCGGGCGTCCGGCTCCGCCATCCGGTCGGGCTCGTGTCGTTTGTGGGCGAGGAGCCGAATGGCTTCGGCGTTTCGACGTTCGGCTCGAAAGTGCTCTGCGGCAGGCTCACGGGCGAGGATGTCCGGGCGCTCCGCCACGCGGAGACGGGAGAGCTGCTGAATGGCGCCCTTGACCGCATGGGCGGAGACGCGGAACATGTAGGCAGCGCGCGTTTGCAGCCGGGGGCGTTCGCGGCATTCATGGAGTGCCATATCGAGCAGGGACGGCGGCTCATCGACGCGGGCGGGACGGCAGCGGCTGTCTCGTGCATCACGGGCATCTACCGCGAGCACATCACGGTCACGGGCGAGGCGAACCATGCGGGCACGACGCTCTACAAAGACCGCCGCGACGCGCTGGCAGCAGCGTCGGAAGTGGTGCTGGCCGTGGAAAGTCTCATCCGCGAGCCGAAGCTCTCTGGCGTGGCGGCAACGGTCGGCCACATCGAGGTGTTCCCGAATGCGTCGAACATCGTGTCGGGCCGCGTGACGATGTCGCTCGACCTGCGCACGGCCGACCCCGCGCTGCGGCAGCAGGCGCTCGCGAAGTTCGGCGCAGCCATCGACGAGATTGCCGCCCGCCGCCAGCTCCGCATCACGCGGACGCTCGACCTCGACCAGGCCGAGATGGCGATGGCGCCTGTCGTGCGCGACGCGCTTCATGATGCCTGCGTTGCGGCGGGCGAGCGCGACCAGACGCTCGTGAGCATGGCGGGCCATGACGCGGCGAACATGGCGCGGCTCGGTCCTGCGGGCATGCTCTTTGTCGCGAGCGTCGGCGGCTACAGCCATTGTCCGCAGGAGTTTTCAAAGGATGAGGATGTCGTGAAGGGCGCGGAAATCTTTTTGCAGGCGCTCTTGCTGCTTGATCGGAGGCTGGATGCATGAAGGAAACCGTAAAAATCATCGCGCCGGAAATCTGCCTGCTGCCGGACGGCCCCGCGCATCATGCGGGCGTCGTCGTCGCAGGCGGGAGCATCTGCGCGACGGGCGAGCTCGAAAAGCTCCGGGCGAAATATCCCAGAGCGGCCGTCGAGCATTGGGAACGCGAATGCCTGATGCCCGGCACGGTCAACGCGCACAACCACAGTTTCCAGAGCCTGCTCCGGGGTATCGCGGCCGACCGTCCGTTCCTCGAATGGCGCGACGAATCGCTCTACAAGTATTCGCCGAAAATGCGCTGCGAGGACATCTACACAGGAGCGCTCTTCGCGTTTGCCGAGATGATGAAATGCGGCGTCACGACGGTCTGCGATTTCTTTTACCTGCACAATGACGGCATCGCGGGCGACGAGGCCGTCATCCGCGCGGCGCACGACCTCGGCATCCGCCTCGTGCTCGCGCGCACGATGTACGACTGGGACGGCGCACCGGTCGGCTATGTCGAGAGCGTCCACGATGCCTATGAGAACACGAAGCAGCTCATGGAGCGTTATCACGGCGGCATGGTGAAGGTCTTGCCCGCGCCGCACAGCCTCCACGCTGCAACGCCCGAAATGGTGCAGGCAGGTGCGGAGCTCGCGAAATCGTTCGGCACGCCGTTCCACATCCATGTGGCCGAGGAACGCTTCGAGGTCGAGCAGGTCAGGGAAACATTCGGCACGACGCCGCTACGTTTCCTCGACAAGCTCGGCGTCGTGAATGACGCGATGAAAATCATCCACGGCGTCTGGCTCGATGAAGAGGAAATCGAGCTGCTCGGTGCAAAGGGCGGCAGCCTGATCTACTGCCCGTCGAGCAATATGTTCCTCGCCGACGGCATCACGGACATCCCTGCGTATCTCCGCGCGGGCGCGACGGTCGCGCTCGGCAGTGATGGCGCCTGCGGCAACAACCGCATCAGCGTGCTCGAGGAGATGCGCATGGTGGCTATCCTCCAGAAAGCGAAGACCTGCGACGCGCTCTGCGTGAATTACCGCGACGCCTACCGCATGGGCACGGCGAATGGCGGCCGCGTGCTCGGCGAGGCCATCGGCAGGCTGGAGCCGGACTGCGCGGCGGACTTTGTCGGCATCGCGCTCGACGACCTCTCGATGCAGCCGCTGAGCAAGGGCGGCCAGCTCGTGCCGAACATCGTCTATTCGCTCCAGCCGACGGCCATCCGCCATGTGGTCGTGAACGGCGAGACGACATTCGCGGACGGCGCGTTCACGAAGATTGACGAATCGGAACTCCTGGCCCGCATCCGCGAGACCATGACGTATCTTGAAGATTGATGCGAAGATGCAATCCATAATATATAGAAGGGAAGTCTCATCATGAGCAAGGAACAGTTGTTTGCCATCGACCCGATCAAGGAGCTGCCGCCGATGCCGGCTTTCGTGCCGGGCATCCGCCGTGCACCGTCGCGCGGGTTCCACCTGACGCCAGCGCAGACGCAGACGGCGCTCAAGAATGCGCTGCGCTATATCGACCCGAGCCTGCACGCGCAGCTGATTCCCGAATTTCTTGAAGAGCTCACGACGCGCGGCCGCATCTACGGCTACCGCTTCCGCCCCGAGGGCCGCATCTACGGCAAGCCGATTGACGAATACAAAGGCAGCTGCATCGAGGGCAAGGCGTTCCAGGTCATGATTGACAACAACCTCGATTTCGAAGTCGCGCTCTATCCGTACGAGCTCGTGACGTACGGCGAGACGGGCAGCGTCTGCCAAAACTGGATGCAGTATCGCCTGATCAAAAAGTATCTTGAAATCATGACGCAGGAGCAGACGCTCGTCGTCGAGTCCGGCAATCCGCTCGGCCTCTTCAAGTCGAAGCCGACGGCGCCGCGCGTCATCATCACGAATGCGCTGATGGTCGGCGAGTTCGACAACCAGAAGGATTGGGAGATCGCCGAAGAGATGGGCGTCGCGAACTACGGCCAGATGACGGCGGGCGGCTGGATGTACATCGGGCCGCAGGGCATCGTGCACGGCACGTACAACACGCTGCTGAACGCGGGCCGCAAGCACCTCGGCGTGCCGAAGGACGGCGACCTCGCGGGCCATCTCTTCGTGAGCTCGGGCCTCGGCGGCATGAGCGGCGCGCAGCCGAAAGCGGCCGAAATCGCGGGCGCGGTCGGCATCATCGCCGAAGTCGATGCGTCGCGCATCGAGACGCGCCTCCAGCAGGGCTGGGTGCATGAGAGCTCCGACGACCTGCCGCATATCTTCGAGGTGGCGAACCAGCATCTTGCGGAGAAGACGCCGGTTTCCATCGCCTATCATGGCAACATCGTCGACCTGCTCGAATACATCGTCGAGCATGACATCCACGTCGATCTCATGAGTGACCAGACGTCGTGCCATGCGGCCTATGATGGCGGCTACTGCCCGCAGGGCCTGACATTCGAGGAGCGCACGCGGATGCTCGCCGAGGACCGGCCGCAGTTCGTCGAGCGCGTCAAGAAGAGCCTGCGCCATCACTACGAACTCATCAGGCAGTGCGTCGACAAGGGCACGTTCTTCTTCGACTATGGCAATTCGTTCCTCAAGTCCGTCTATGATGCAGGCGTGAAAGAACTCTCGAAGAACGGCGTCGATGACAAAGACGGCTTCATCCTGCCGTCGTATGTCGAGGACATCATGGGGCCGGAGCTTTTCGACTACGGCTATGGTCCGTTCCGCTGGGTCTGCCTGAGCGGCAAGCATGAAGACCTCCTCGAGACGGACAAGGCGGCCATGCGCTGCATCGACCCGAACCGTCGCTATCAGGATCGCGACAACTACAACTGGGTGCGCGACGCGGACAAGAACCACCTCGTCGTCGGCACGCAGGCGCGCATCCTCTATCAGGATGCCGAAGGGCGCATCCGCATCGCGCTCGCGTTCAACCAGCTTGTGCGCGAGGGCAAGATCGGCCCGGTCATGATGGGGCGCGACCACCACGACGTCAGCGGCACGGACTCGCCGTTCCGCGAGACGGCGAACATCAAGGACGGCTCGAATGTCATGGCCGACATGGCCGTGCAGTGCTATGTGGGCAACGCCGCGCGCGGCATGAGCCTTTGCGCGCTCCACAATGGCGGCGGCGTCGGCATCGGCAAGGCCGTGAACGGCGGCTTCGGGCTCGTGCTCGACGGCAGCGAGCGCGTCGATGAAATCATCAGGAGCGCGCTGCTCTGGGATGTCATGAGCGGCGTTGCCCGCCGCAGCTGGGCACGCAACGAGCACTCGATGGAGACCGTGCACCAGTACAACGAGGACTACGCAGGCGAAAGCCATATCACGGAGCCGTGCCTCGCCGATGATGCACTCGTGCAGCAGGCCGTCGCTGGTTATTTTGCAAAGGCAAAGGCAAGGGAATGAGGGGAATCCGATGACTGATTTCTTCCTTCGTCATATCGCCCAGCTCGCGACGCCGGTCGGCCGGCAGGCAAAGCGCGGGGCGGAAATGAAAGACATCCAGCTCGTGGCAGACGCGGCTATCTGGGTGCAGGACGGCACGATCCGTGCGGCCGGCCGCGACGCGGACGTCATGGCCGAGGCGCAAGCCGCAGGCATCCACATCCAGGAAGCAGAGATGCAGGATGCGTCGGGCAAGACGGCCATGCCGGGCTTCGTCGATCCGCACACGCATTTCCTCTTCGCGGGTGCGCGGGCGGAGGAATTTGACGACCGGCTCGCGGGCGTGCCGTATCTCGAACTCCTGCAGCGGGGCGGCGGCATCGTCAGCACGATGCAGGCGACGCGCGCGGCGGGCGAGGATGAGCTCTATGCGATTGGCAGACGGACGCTCGCGGACATGCTCGCGCTCGGCGTGACGACGGTCGAGGGCAAGAGCGGCTACGGGCTCGACCTCGAGACAGAACTGCGGCTGCTGCGCGTCATGCAGC
>CACZFT010000081.1 GCA_902780535.1 uncultured Selenomonas sp.
ACGCGCTTCTCGCGCAATCCGTCGAGCTTCATTGTCAATTCGTCACAGGGTGGAGGTTTCAAAGACACATGGGTTCTCTCACATTAAGCAAGATTGATCGTCTTTACTGGATGGGGCGCTACGCCGAACGTGTCAACACGACGCTGCGCTTCCTCATGAAATATTATGACCAGCTCATCGACGGCCAGCCGATGGATCACCGCGAAATCTGCGAGCGGCTGACCGTGCCGGACATCTACACGGGCAACGAGGACTTCATCTCGCGCTTCACGTTTGACGAAACGAATCCCGACTCCATCTACACGGCGGCCGACCGGATGCTCGGCAACGGCATGATGCTGCGCGAGACCATCAGCTCGGCGACGCTCTCTTATCTGCAGATGGCATTCAATGACCTCATCTCCGCGAAAAAGAGCGACTGCCCGATGATCGAGGTGCAGGCCATGATCGACAGCATCATGGCGTTCCGCGGGAGCTTTGACGACACCGTTGAGGACGAGGGCGTGCGCAACGTCGTCAAGTGCGGCTGGACGGCCGAGCGCTGCATTCTCTACCTGCGCCTCGGCGAGCCCGACCGCATGTGCCTGAAGGAAATGGGCAAGCTCATCGACCGCGTCAAGCGCACGCCTGTGCGCACGCGCTCATTTGCGTTTGCCGAGCTCCTGAAGGCAACAGCTGTCGGCGATGGTGGCAAGCTGCCCGAAGAGCGTGGCGACCTCATCCATGCCGCAGAAGAGCTGGTGGAGATTTGAAGAAGCTATCTTTCATCTTTGAGACGCGAAATACATATTCTTCTCCCGGTTCCGCAGGAACGCCCCGAACAGCGCATCGTCGAGATGCATCTCGATGTCCAGCCGCTCGTCACGGGCGGGAATTTCGGCGTCGACAGTTTTGGCAACCGCACGTACACGGGGCGGCTGCCGCGCGGTCATACCGCGTTTTCCTACCGTGTGCAGGGCATCGCCATCCGCGACGAAAGCCGCCGCCTGCTGTGCCCGCATCCGCTCCCCGTCTATTCCTACCCCTCGACGCTCACGCGTCCCTCTGAGACGCTCCGCCGCCTTTATGAAAGCGTCGAAGCATCTGATGACGACCTCGAACAGGCCGAGCGCTTCCGCGTCGCCGTTTACGAATTTATGACGTATAAATCCGGCGTCACGAACGTCCAGACGACGGCGGCAGACGCAGCGCTTTTCCGCGCGGGCGTCTGCCAGGACTTTACGCACGTCTTCCTCGCGCTCTGCCGTATGAAGCACATCCCCGCCCGCTACGTCAGCGGCATCCCGGTCGGCGAAGGCGCGAGCCATGCCTGGGCTGAAATCTGGTACGATGGCAAATGGCATGGCATCGACGCGACGCGCAACTGCCCGGCTGACGAAAAATACCTCAAGTTCTGCTCGGGCCGCGATTTCATCGATTGCCCTATCGAGCAGGGCGTCTTCTGGGGCTGCTGCACGCAGACGCAGGAAGTCTACACGAAACTGGAGGAGATTACCGACGCTGGACAAGCTGGATAACCCCGAAAAAGGCACAGCTTCTGGAAGAACGGAACCGCATGGCTCCGTTCCTGCAGAAGCTGTGCCTTTTCTCTGCATTGCCGGAGAAGACTGGAAAAGGCTGAAAATGCGTTCGGGACGCCGGTACTTGCACGGCGCGGCGTTCCTGTCATATAATAAGGCGTGTGAAAAAGCAGGATCACCCTCTAGATAAAGGAGTACCAATATCTTGAATCGCAACGATTTATGCTGGTGTGGCAGCGGCAAGAAGTACAAGAAATGCCACATGGATTATGATGAACGCATCAATGAAATCAAGTTTGACATCTTCAAGGGGCAGTGCCGTCCGCCCCATCACATCATCAACAACGAGGCGGACATCGCGGGCATCCGCGCGGCAGCGGCCATCAATGACGCGGCGCTCGACCTCATGGACGAGATGGCAAAACCGGGCATCGACACGGCAACGCTCGACAATGCCGTCTATGAATTCCTGACGGCGCGCGGCGCGGTACCGGCCGACCTCAATTTCGAGGGCTACCCGAAGAGCGTCTGCATCTCGATCAACGACGTCGTCTGCCACGGCATCCCGTCGAAGAAGACGATCCTCAAGGAAGGCGACATCGTCAACATCGACATGACGACGAAGTACAACGGCTACTTTGCCGATGCGTCGCGCATGTATATGATCGGCGAGGTCAGCGAAGAGGCGGCGCGCCTCGTGCGCGTGACGCGCGAGTGCATGCTGAAGGGCATCGAGGCTGCGAAGCCGTGGCATTTCCTCGGCGACGTCAGCGCGGCGTGCGGCAACCATGCGCACGCGAATGGCTACACGGTCGTCACGGATCTCGGCGGCCATGGCGTCGGCAAGGAGTTCCACTGCGAGCCGTTCGTGCCGCACGTCGGCGAGCCGGGCACGGGCATGCTGCTCGTCCCGGGCATGACGATCACGGTCGAGCCGATGATCAACCAGGGCACGTCGAAAGTCAAGACGGACAAAGGCGACGGCTGGACGGTCCGAACGAAGGATGGCAAGCTCTCCGCGCAGTGGGAGAATACGATCCTCATCACAGAGACGGGCGCGGAGGTCATTTCATCATGATGGCATTTGCTGATTTCGGCCTCGCGCCGTCCGTCGTCGAGGTGCTCCGTCAGCACGGCATCCGCGAGGCGACGCCCGTGCAGGAGCGTGCCATCCCCGAGGTGCGCGCCGGTCGCGATGTCATCGTGCAGGCACAGACCGGCACGGGCAAGACACTCGCGTTCCTGTTGCCCATTTTTGAAAAAATCAAGGCGCAGGCCGACGTCGCGCAGGCGCTCGTCGTGACGCCGACGCGCGAGCTCGCCATCCAGATCGCGAAAGTCGCCAGCATCGTTGGCGAGGCGGCGGGCATCACGAGCCTCGTCATCTATGGCGGGCAGGACATCGAGCGGCAGAAGCAGAAGCTCCGTCGCCATCCGCAGCTCATCATCGGCACGCCGGGGCGGCTCCTCGACCACCTGCGGCGCGGCACGATCGACCTCTCGCACGTCAACAAGTTCGTGCTCGATGAGGCCGATGAGATGATGAAGCTCGGCTTCATCGAGGACGTCGAGCTGCTGCTGCACGAAGTCGCGGACGACCGCCAGTTCATGCTGTTCTCCGCGACGATGCCCGACCGCGTGCGCGGCCTCGCGAAAGCATACATGAAAGCGCCGGAGGAAATCACGGTCAAGAGCGACACGGTCACGCTCGAAAACATCCATCAGGAAATCGTCGATACGCGTGAAGAGACGAAGCTCGACACGCTGTGCGAAGCCATCAACAAGTACCAGCCATACCTCGCGATGGTCTTCTGCGCGACGAAGCAGCGCGTGCACCAAGTCACGATGGAGCTCGCGGCGCGCGGCTATCTCGTCGATGAGCTGCATGGCGACCTCTCGCAGGTGCAGCGCGCACTCGTGCTGAAGCGCTTCCGCACGGCGAAGCTCCAGATCCTCGTCGCGACAGACATCGCGGCGCGCGGCCTCGACATCGAGGGCGTCACGCATGTCGTGAACTATGACATCCCGAGGACGACGGAAGACTATATCCACCGCATCGGCCGCACGGGCCGTGCGGGCAGAGACGGCATGGCCATCACATTCGTCAACGCGCGCCAGTACACGCAGCTCCGCCGCATCGAGGCTGGCATCAAATCGCGCATCGAGAAAGCGCACGCCGACCGACACAAGCAGCACGTGGAAAAACAGGCTGCCAGGAAGGCGAAAGTCCTCGAAGAGCGCGAAAAAGCGCATGCGAAAAAGGCAAAGCCGCTCAGCAAGTACGCGAACCGCAAGGGCGCAAAGCACAAAGGCCGCAACGACCGCAGCCGCCGCCAGAGCGTCCAGCAACGGAGAGCCGGCAACAAATCGAATATCGGTCACCGCTCGAAAATCGGCGGGCGGCGGAAGTAAGGATTTTCAAGACGTCCTCCGGGATGCAGGAAGCATCTCGGAGGATGCTTTTTTATTATTGTGCACATAAAATGAATTTTTGTCTTTACGGGGGGGGACTTGCCTGTTATAGTAGAAGTATCGCAGCAATTCCATGCGAGAAATCTATGACAGGAGCGTGCATGATATGTCAGAACCCGTGAAATATATCGTTGTCCAGGCAGGCGGGCGCGGGAGCCGGATGGAGATCCTGACGCGGAACAAGCCGAAGGCGCTCGTCCCCGTGGAGAACCTGCCGATGCTGTTCCACCTGTTCCGGAAATATCCGGAGGCGCATTTCGTCGTCATCGGCGATTATCGGTACGACGTCCTCGCGAAGTATCTGAAGAGCTTTGCCGATGCATATGACTATGAGCTCGTCCATGCATCTGGCGCGAAGGGGACGTGCGCCGGCCTTGCGGAAGCGCTGCAGCACGTGCCTGCGCATACGCCGTTCTTCCTGATCTGGTGCGACCTGCTGCTTTCGAAGGATTGGCAGATGCCTGCCGCCGATGCAGACTACGTCGGCATCGCAGATGGCTTCTCCTGCCGCTGGAAATTCGAAGACGGGCACTTCGTAGAAGAACGGAGCAGCACGTATGGCGTGGCGGGCGCGTTCGTGTTCCAGGAGAAGGAGCGCCTCGCGGGACTTCCCGCAGAGGGGGAATTCGTCCGCTATCTCGCGGAATCCCGCCATGCATTCCAGGAAATGAAGCTGATGGGGGCGCGGGAATACGGCCATTACAGCGACTGGGAGAAGCTGCCGCGCATGAAGTGGCGTCCGTTCAACCGTCTGGAAGTCCGCGGCGACCGCGTGACGAAGATGGGCATCGACGCGCAGGGCATCGCGCTCGGCAAGCGGGAATCGAACTGGTATCGGAAGCTTGCGGGCTCGACGTTCCAGAACCTGCCGCACATCTATGGATACGAACCGCTCGAGATGGAATGGATCGATGGCAAGAACATTTACGAGTATTCATACCTGCCGGAGGAGCAGAAGAAGCGCATCCTCTCGGAAATCATCGGCTGCCTGAAGTCCCTGCATGCGCTCGGCAGCGTGCCGGCGGACGAAGCGAGCTACCGGCAGGCGTATCTCGGCAAGACGTATGACCGTCTGGCGAAAGTGCGCGACCTCGTGCCATTTGCCAATGACGAAACCATCGTCATCAACGGCAAGCGCTGCCGCAACATCTTCTTCCAGCAGGAAGAGGTGGAGAGGCGTGTCCTGCGCTATCAGCCGGAGCAGTTCGTCTTCCTGCATGGCGATCCGACGTTCAGCAACATGATGCTGCGCCATGACACGGAGCCCGTCCTCATCGATCCGCGCGGCTATTTCGGCACGACGGAAATCTATGGTGATGCGGCGTATGACTGGGTCAAGCTCTACTATTCGCTCGTGAGCAACTATGACCAGTTCAACTTGAAGCGCTTCGCGCTCGACATCCGGGAGGATTTCGTGGATCTCCGGATGGCGTCGAACAATTGGGAAGACATGGAAGATGAATTCTTCCATCTGCTCGATGGTGACGTGACGCGGCCGCAGATGAAGCTGCTGCTCGCGCTGACGTGGCTCTCGCTGACGACGTACGCATGGGAAGACTATGATTCCATCTGCGGGGCGTTCTACGAGGGCGCGTATCTGTTGGAGGAAGCGCTGGAAATGGAGGAAGAGGCATGAGCCGCCGTTATCTGATGATGCCGAACCTGCCGAAGGAGGAGGCGCTGTTCCAGAACGTCGTGGCCGCCTTTGTCGAGAAGGCGATTTTCTCGGAGGCAGAGCTCGTCATCGTCTGGGAGAAGGAAGAGGACATCCAGACCTATCTGGGGCGGTGGCTCTACGGACTGCCCGTGCAGGCCGGCCGTTTCCGCCATCTCCTGCGCACGAACCTCCAGGAGGGGCAGGAGGGGCAGCTGCTCTCTGACGCAGATGCGTACATCATCGGCCGTCATCCAGGAGAGCTCCCGCTGATCGACCTCGCGTTCCGGAAGGGCATGCCGATCTTCGGCCCGGAGGACGACTGGTTCCATGATCTGGAGCTGCTCCCGGAAGAGCAGGCGCGTCAGGATGCCTGCGAGAAATTGATGCAGGATCTCCTGCTGCGGTTCCCGCAGAAGACGCATGAACTCCTGCTCGTCCATCAGGGGCTCGGGGAGAGCTCGGCACTGTTCTGCTGGCTGCAGGCCTATCGGGCGTCTGCCGGGAAGAAACTCCTCCTCATCTGCTTTCAGGCATCTCGTGGCGCACTGTTTTCCCAGTGTCCGGCGGCCGATGTCGTCGCCATGGTGCAGCCGTTCCTTTATGCCTATCTCGCGACGCGCCGCAGGAACGGGAACCCGTGGAAGAATTTCCTGGCGCTGCACTTCATGCCGCTGGAAGGGGAGACGAAGGACTGGACGCTCATCGAAAAAACGCGGCAGTTCCTCGGGCTGCCAGGCGGGGCGGAACTGCCGCTGGTGCAGCCGAAATCCATCGCGCAGGAAGCACAGAGCGCTGTGGCAGCAGCACAGGAACTCGGGCTCCCGCGGGGGCGGAGCGTCATGCTCTTCACCGACGGGTTCAGTTTCAGCAAGTTCTATGAAGCGCACCCCGATTTCTGGGCAGCACTGGTGCAGGAACTCCGGCAGAGAGGTTTTGCGGCCGTCGTCAATGGCGAGACGCAGATCCCCGGGGCGAAGAATGTCTTCCTGCCCATCTGGGAGACGGTGGCGCTGGCCTCGTGGTGCGGCCATATCGTGAGCATCTCGACCGGCATGTCGGAGCTCTGCTGCACGTTTGCGCCAGCTGCGCATCTCTCCATGACGATGGTGTGGCCGAACGCCCGCGATCCCTATCACTGCCAGGATGCGATGCGGTGGAGATGGCGCATGGAGATGATTCAGGACTACGGGATGACCTTCATGGAGCACATGATCGCCAGCATGCATCGGTATGAAGACCGCCTCTGGAAAGAGAACGTCGATGCAGCGGATGTCATCCTCGCAGTCGATGATGCAGGAAATCGTGCGTTTGCCGCGCAGATTGCCGACCGCATCGCAGAGAGGAGCCGGGCATGGAACTGACGCTCTCGACACTGCCGAAGACGTGGCTCTTCGACATCGACGGCACGCTCGTGAAGCACAACGGCTACAAGGAAGGCGGCGACGTCCTGCTGCCCGGCGTTGCCGGATTCTTCTCGAAATTGCCGCCAGAGGATGCTGTCATCCTCCTGACGGCGCGGCCGGAAGCGAGCAGGGAGGAAACGGAGCAGTTCTTGCAGAAAAACGGCATCCGCTACGACAAGATTCTCTTCGGCTTGCCGGCCGGCGAGCGCATCCTCGTCAATGACGACAAGCCGAGTGGTCTCTCGATGGGGCATGCCGTCCGCAAAGGCCGGGATGCGCCGCTCAGCATCGACGTCCGTATCGATCCGGCTCTTTGAAAAACGCGGCATTGTCGTGACAGCAAGACAAAAATCTTGTAAAATTTCACGACAAAAGAAGGAAATTCAGAAAATAACGAGAATTAAACCGATAGAAACAAGAACCTAAGCACAAGCACACACAAGACGCAGAGGGGGATTTTTCATGATCGGAATCAAGAATGTCGTTGCTATCGTCTGCGGTGGCGGGCCGGCACCTGGCATCAACAGCGTCATCTCGGGCATCACGAACGAGGCGACGCGGCATGGCTGGGATGTGCTCGGCATCTATGATGGTTTCTCGCGGATTGCGCGCGGCGAAAAGAATTACGTGCGCCTCGAGCCGAAGGACATCAGCCGCATCCATCTGACGGGCGGCTGCATCCTCAAGATGAGCCGCTTCAATCCGACGAAGAAGGAGTCGGATCTGCGCACGGTTGTCGAGACGCTGACGGAGCTCGGCGTCACGCACCTCGTGACGATCGGCGGTGATGATACGGCTTACAGCTCGGCGGCTGTTTCCGATTACGCGCGCAAGATGGGCCGCACAATCAATGTCGTGCATGTCCCGAAGACCATCGACAACGACCTGCCGCTGCCGGATGGCGTCCCGACATTCGGCTTCGAGACGGCGCGCGCGTTCGGCACGGAAGAGGTCGAGAACCTCATGGAAGATGCGCGCACGACGAACAATCGCTGGTATTTCACGATTGCGATGGGCCGCACGGCAGGGCACTTGGCGCTCGGCATGGGCCGCAGCGCAGGCGCGGCGGTCACGATCATCCCGGAGGAATTCCCCGAGGAAAAGATTCCTCTGCAGCAGGTCGTCGACATCATCACGGGCTCCATCGTGAAGCGGTATCTGACGGGCAAGAACTACGGCGTCGCTGTCATCGCGGAAGGTGTCATCGAAAAAATCGCGCCGGAAGATTTCAAGAAGCTCGGCAACGTCGTGACGGACGAGCACGGCCATATCCGCTACAGCGAGCTCGACTTTGGTGAAATCCTCAAGCAGGCCGTCCTCGCCGAAGTCAAGAAGCTCGGCATCAAGCTCTCGATCATCGACAAGGAAATCGGCTACGAGCTGCGCTGCACGGCGCCGATTGCGTATGACATCGACTATGCGCGTTCGCTCGGCTATTCGGCCGTCCAGTTCCTGATGGCAGGCGATTCGAGCGCGCTGATCACGATTCAGGACAACAAGGCCGTGCCGATGCGCTTCGAGGACATCAAGGATCCTGTGACGGGCAAGACGAAGGTGCGCAAAGTCAACATCGACTCGATTCACTACAAAATCGCGCGCGGCCTCATGATGCGCCTCGAGGAAGGCGACCTCGACGATCCGGGTCTCGCGAATGCCTATCGCATGACGCAGGAAGAATTCCACAAGCGCTATGCATACCTCTTCGGCAAAGGCGAGGTGCCGAAGGAGAAGGAAGAGAAGAAGGAAGAAAAGAAGTAAAAAATGCGTTTTCACGCAACGGTCTGGCAGGTCATTGGCATCTGCCAGATTTTTTTTGAGTTTTTACGAAAAAATGCTTGACGGATGGGAATGATTGCACTATAATTATCTCTTGTCAGCCGGAAGCAACAAAGTTGCGAAGGCGGCACCGTTTAATCGCGGGGTGGAGCAGTCGGTAGCTCGTCGGGCTCATAACCCGAAGGTCATAGGTTCAAGTCCTATCCCCGCAACCAAGAAGGGGTGGAGCAGTCGGTAGCTCGTCGGGCTCATAACCCGAAGGTCACAGGTTCAAGTCCTGTCCCCGCAACCAAGCAAGTGTGCTGATATAGCTCAGTCGGTAGAGCGTATCCTTGGTAAGGATAAGGTCACCAGTTCAATCCTGGTTATCAGCTCCAGATAGAGGCGGCATAGCTCAGTTGGCTAGAGCATGCGGTTCATACCCGCAGTGTCCGGAGTTCAAATCTCTGTGCCGCCACCAAGCCGATACATAACCCCTCTTTTCAGGGGTTTTATTTATGTATAGTTTCCAAAAATCGCCCGATACGATTGACATGCCAGAAAAGGTGTGCTAGATTATATGGGTGACGTTTGGAAGCAAAGGTCATAATCCGAGACGTAAGGGGTGGAATGAGGATGCGCAACAATATCACGTTGGAGTGCACGGAGTGCCATAGCCGCAACTACCGCACCAACAAGAACAAGAAGAACAACCCGGACCGGCTTGAAATGAACAAGTATTGCAAGTTCTGCAAGAAGCACACGGTTCATAAGGAAACGAAGTAAGCCGCCTCGTGGCAGAGACAGGATGTGAAGGATTTGGCAGACGAGAAGTCATCGACCGGCACGAGCCCCGTGCAGTTCCTGCGTGAGGTCGTCGCCGAGATGAAAAAAGTATCGTGGTCGACTAGGAGAGAGCTCTTCACGTATACGTGTGTCGTCGGCATCGCCGTCGCCATCGTGTGCGCGCTCATCTGGATCTGCGATACATTCTTCGCGAGATTGTTCCACATCATTCTGAAGTAAGTGGCTGGGAGAAACCAAATGGAATCACAAAGCGAAACGGAGAAGCTGGAGAAGGAATCCAAGCGTGCCTGGTATGTCATCCACACGTATTCCGGCTACGAGAACAAGGTCAAGACCGACCTTGAAAGCAAGGTCCATTCGGCGGGCATGGAAGACAAGATCTTCCAGGTCGTCGTCCCGACCGAGGATGTAGCGGAAGAGAAGGATGGCAAGCGCAAGGTTACGAAACGGAAAATCTTCCCCGGATATGTGCTTGTCGATATGATCGTCAACCCGCGCAGCTGGTACGTCGTCCGTAACACGACGGGCGTGACGGGATTCGTTGGTTCCGACAACAAAGAGCCGATTCCTCTGACGGATGCGGAAGCAAGCCGCATCCTGGAGTCTATGGGCGAAGAAAAGGTCAAGACGGACGCGGACTTCGCAGTCGGCGATGCCGTCCGGATCACCTCCGGCAGCTTCGAGAACTTCATGGCGAAGGTTTCTGCCGTCGATGCGGAGAAGAACCGCGTGACGGTGCTCGCCGAGATGTTCGGCGGAGACGAGACGCCGGTGGAACTCGGTTTCGATGAAATCGAGAAAATCTGATTCCCTTTTGGGGAGGTGAAAATACATGGCAAAGAAAGTTTCGAAAATCGTCAAGCTGCAGGTTGTCGCTGGCAAGGCCAACCCGGCTCCTCCGGTAGGTCCGGCACTCGGCCAGGCAGGCGTCAACATCATGGGCTTCTGCAAGGAGTTCAATGAGCGCACGAAGGCACAGGCTGGCCTCGTGATCGAAGACGCCGCCGGCAGCTGTCCTTCTGAAGAAAGCAGCAAAAATCGACAAGGCTTCGGGCGAGCCGAACAAGAACAAGGTCGCCAAGCTCCCGCGCGCGGAAGCACAGAAGATTGCCGAGCTCAAGATGAAAGACCTCAACGCTGCAAACATTGATGCCGCAACCCGCATGATCGAGGGCACGGCGCGCAGCATGGGCATCGAAATCGTCGACTAATCGTATCGATGGTTTCGTCCCGTGGGAGGTACTACCGTTAAGACCACGAGAGGAGTCATACAAATGGCAAAGGCTGGTAAGAAATACCAGGAAGCTTGCAAGCTCATCGAAGCTGGCAAGTTCTACACGCCCGCAGAGGCGATGGATCTCGTCAAGAAGACGGCAACGGCAAAGTTCGATGAAACGATCGAGCTCCACGTCCGCCTCGGCGTTGATCCGAAATATCCGGACCAGCAGGTCCGCGGTGCCATCGTTCTTCCGAACGGCACCGGCAAATCCAAGCGCGTTCTCGTCTTCGCAAAGGGCGAGAAGGTCAAAGAAGCAGAAGCTGCAGGTGCAGACTTCGTAGGTTCCGACGAGATCGTACAGAAAATCCAGGGCGGCTGGCTCGACTTCGACGTCGCTGTCGCAACGCCTGACATGATGGGTACGGTCGGCCGTCTTGGTAAGATTCTCGGCCCGCGCGGCCTCATGCCGAACCCGAAACTGGGCACGGTCACGATGGATCTCCAGAAGGCTATCTCCGAGGTAAAAGCAGGCAAGGTCGAATACCGTACTGACAAGGCTGGCAATGTCCACGTCTCGATCGGCAAGGCTTCCTTCGACGCTGAGAAGCTCCAGCAGAACTTCCAGGCCCTGATTGATACACTGATCCGCGTCAAGCCGGCCGCAGCAAAAGGCCAGTACATCCGCTCCATCACGGTCGCATCCACGATGGGCCCGGGCGTGCCGGTTCAGGTTGGCTGATTCTTCGCAGGTCATCGAGACTCCGGTCTCGCACAATCGAATATCTTGGCTGTAGACAGCAGGTTTGAGATTTTCATCTAACGGAAATTTTTCCGCCTGCCGAGGCCGGAGTACATGAATGAGAAAATTCGAACCTCCGGCGTGCAGCCGGGGGTTCTTTTGCTTCGCTTTACAAAACAAAAATCACAATCGAATGGAGGTGTAACTCATGGGTGTTACTCCCGCAAAACAGGCCATCGTCGCTGAGCTCGCTGAGCAGCTCAAGAGCGCGAAAGGCATGATTCTCACGGGCTACAAAGGCCTGACGGTCGCACAGGACACGGAACTCCGCCGCGCATTCCGCGAGGCTGGCGTCTCGTACCACGTCGTCAAGAACACGATGCTCCGTCTCGCAGCAAAAGAGGCTGGCATCGAAGGTCTCGACGAGCATCTCGAGGGCACGACGGCATTCGCATTCTCCGCAGAGGATGCAGTTGCTCCGGCAAAGGTCGTCGTCGGCTTCATCAAGAAGAACAAGCTCGAGGAGACGGACGTGCTGACGGTCAAGGTCGGCATGGTCGATGGCAAGGTCATCGGCCTCGACGAGGTCAAGGCTCTCGCATCGCTCCCGAGCCGCGAGGAACTCATTGCCAAGCTCCTTGGCAGCATGAATGCCCCGATCTCGAATACGGTCAACGTCCTCCAGGGCGTTATCCGCAACGCGGTCTATGTGCTTGATGCCATCCGCGCACAGAAGGAATCCGCATAACCTGCGGTCCGCATAAAAGAAGAAATTTCTACGTAATACAAAACCATTATCATTGGAGGTAAATTGAAATGACGAAAGAAGAAATCATGGAAGCCATTGAGGGCATGACGGTCCTCGAACTCTCCGAGCTCGTGAAGGCTATGGAAGAGAAGTTCGGTGTCAGCGCTGCTGCTCCGGTCGCTGTTGCTGCTGCTGGTGCTGCCGGCGGTGCTGCTGCGGAAGAGAAGACGGAGTTCAACGTCATGCTGACGGCTGTTGGCGACAAGAAGATCAACGTCATCAAGGCTGTCCGTGAAGCTACGGGCCTCGGCCTGAAGGAAGCAAAGGCTCTCGTCGATGGCGCTCCGGCTGCTGTCAAAGAGAACGTTGC
>CACZFT010000082.1 GCA_902780535.1 uncultured Selenomonas sp.
CATCGTGCTCTGCACGGGCGGCTGCGGCACGTGCCACCGCTCGGCGACGATTGTCACGCGCTGCTGCGAGGCCGAGGGCATGAGCTGCTGCGTCATCGCGGCGCTGCCGCCGATTGCCCGCCAGCAGGGCGCCCCGCGCATCACGGCGCCGCACGTCCCCATCGGCTCGAACGCCGGCGAGCCGAACAACATCCCGATGCAGACGGCCATCGTCAAAGAATCCCTCGAATGGGTTCGCGACTGCCCGAGCTACAATCAGATCAAAGTGCTGCCGTACGAATACCGGCATAACGTGTAATGGAATTTCAGCCTCCCTCTCAGAGGGAGCAATGTCATTAAGCAGGTCTAGGCCCCCTCAAGAGGGGGCTGTCAGCGAAGCTGACTGGGGGAGTAGTTGGGTGCTGAAGACAAGCAAACATACGGAAAGTTGCTAAAGGACTTTAGTAACGCTCTGCATCCTTGTCAGGCTCCAGCATCCTACTACTCCTTCTACCGCTTCGCGGTCCCCCTCCCTCTAGAGGGAGGCAGAAGTTTGAATGACAAAGGAGGCCGTCTATGCGAGTAACTTCAGGAGCTTTCTGTGTTTCTCTCGCTGGCATCCTCTGGGGCATCATCGGCCTCTTTGTCCGCGCACTCGGCGATGCGCACCTCACCTCCATGGACATCGTCGCCGCGCGCGCCATTGTCGCGGCGGGGCTGCTGTTCATCCTGCTCGCGCTTTTCGACCGCAGGAGCCTGCACCTCCGCTTGCGTGATGCCTGGTGCTTTCTCGGCACGGGGATTGGCAGCATTGTCTTCTTCAACTACTGCTATTTCACGGCCGTCCAGATGATGTCGCTCGCGAGCGCCGCCGTTCTTCTTTACACGGCGCCTGCCTTCGTCATGGTGCTGACGCGCATCTTCTTCGGCGAAGCGTTCACGCGGCGGAAGCTCTGTTCGCTCGTGCTGACGTTCTTTGGCTGCGTGCTCGTGACGGGCGTGCTCGGGAGCGAGACGCCGCTCTCGGTCGCGGGCATCCTGTTCGGCCTCGGCTCCGGCCTCGGCTATGGCCTTTACACGATTTTCGGCAAGTTCGCGATGGATCGCGGCTACAGCGCGCAGGGCATCACGTTCTACACGTTCCTCGTGGCTGCCATTGCCGCGAGTGTGATGAATGGCGTGGAGGCCATCTTCACCGCCGCGCAGACGTCCGCCCTACCGTACATGCTCGGCCTCGGCGCGCTCTCGACCGTCCTGCCGTTCCTGCTCTACACCGTGGGCCTCAAGACGCTCTCAGGCTCGCGCGCCTCGATTCTCGCTTCCATCGAGCCCGTCACGGCAGCCATCCTCGGCATCGCCGCTTACGGGGAAACGATGCAGCCGATGACGCTCGCTGGCGTCATCCTCGTCCTCGTCGGCATCGGCATCGGAAGTAAATCGAAATGAAATCGCATGCAACCTAAGGCTCCCTCTTTGAGGGAGCTGGCCCGAAGGGCCTGAAGGAGTAGTCGGGTGCGACAGCCTGACAAGATTCTCATTCCCCCATAGCCATATTCATTTCAGCCGCATCCTCCAATCCGTCGAGCTCTTGTATTTTCGACACATCCGTCTTCACAATCTGGTCAATGAATTTTCTGGCCGCCGGCGTGAGGGCGGCTTTTTCTTTGTAGGCGATGCCGAGCGTGCGGTCGAAGGCCGGTGCGAGCGGCAGCATGTGCACGAGGTGCGCGAGGTCGAGCACGACGAGGCGCGGCAGGATGCTCATGCCGAGGTGGTTCGCGACCATCGAGACGATGGCGTGGTCGTCCTTCGATGTGAAACGGATGGTCGGGCGGATCTTCGTCGTGCTCAGCATGTGATGGATGTCGTAGTCCGTGCCATCGGCCGAGAGGATGAACGGCTGCGCCGTCATCTTTTCGACGGGGAACGCCTTCATCGAGAGGAACGGCTCTTCGCGTGGCACGACGGCGACGAGCGGGTCGCGCCAGAGCGACAGCCACGAGAGGCCGCCGATATGGCGGTGGCTCAGGATGCCGAAATCCGCGACATTTTCCGTCACCCAGCGCACGATGTCATCCGTGCCGCCCTCCATGAGTTCGACCTGGATGCCGGGGTACGACGCCTGGAACGCCGCGAGGAAATGCGGCAGCAGCACGCGCGAGACACTCGCGAAGCAGGCAATCGTCAGCCGCCCCGTGTGGATGCCGCGGATTTCAGAGACCTGCTGTGCGAGCAGCTTTTCTTCGGCAAGCAGGTTGCGCACGTACGGCAGGATCATCTGCCCCGACGACGTGAGCTCGACGCCGTTCTTCTGACGCACGAAGAGCGGGAAGCCGAGCTCCTGTTCGAGCAGACGCAGCGTCCGGCTCACGGCCGGCTGCGTGTAGCCCATGCGGTCTGCCGTTTTCGTGAAATTTCCCGTCTTTGCTGCATCGGCAAAGATTTCGTATTTTGTCAGTTCCATATCACAACCCCGCTTCACAAACACACAAAGAAAACAAAAGACTGCCCCGCACATCTGCGAGGCAGTCTCCGTTGACTGGAAAAGTTTTTGTTTATCATGTCCATTATAATAGAACGAACGTGCAATTTCCAGTAGAAAATTTCAAAGAAATGACATCTGTCACATCGTTTTTCGGAAAATCATGACATCCTTCCGCTGACTTTGGCGGGCTTTGATGGTAGTATGTTCCATGTAATCATTCAACGTCAAAGATTCCAACAAAAAGTTCCATCCGATGGAATCAAGGGGAAATTTCATCGGGAACCAGCGAAAGGAGAACACACATCATGGAAATCGCATTCTGCCGCATCGACGACCGTCTGATTCACGGCCAGGTCGCGACCGTCTGGTCGAAGATTACGGGCTGCAACCGCATTATGTGCTGCAACGACGACGTCGCGAAGGACACGCTGCGTAAGAAGCTGCTGCTGCAGGTCACGCCGCCGGGCCTCAAGGCATACGTCGTGCCGGTCGAGAAAGCCTGCGAGGCGTACAAGAATCCGAAATACGCGCCATTCAAGACGCTGTTCCTCTTCACGAACCCGGGCGACGTCGTCCGCGCGGTGAAGGGCGGCATCCCGTTCAAATCCGTCAACCTCGGCGGCATGACGTACAAAGAGGGCGACACGCTGATCTCGCAGGCCGTCGCCGTGAACAAGGAAGACGTCGCCGCAATCAAGGAGCTTCATGACATGGGCATCGAGGTCGAGATCCGCAAGCTCGCGACCGAGCAGAAGATGGACGCCATGAAAGTCCTGCAGGACAAAGGACTGCTCTGATCTTTGGAGAAGATTGAAGCAGCACAAAGAAACACACAGGGGAAATAGTAACAGGGGAAACACACCAATAGGGGGATATAAAAATGAGTTCGATTCAATTCCTGCTCCTCGTGCTCGTCGCAGCTGTCGCGGGCATGGGGTCGGTGCTCGATGAGTGCCAGTTCCACCGTCCGCTCGTCGCCTGCACGCTCGTCGGCCTCGTGCTCGGCGACATGACGACCGGCATCATCCTCGGCGGTACGCTCGAGATGCTCGCCCTCGGCTGGATGAACGTCGGCGCGGCCATGGCGCCAGATGCGGCACTCGCGTCCGTCATCTCGGCCATCCTCGTCATCGTCGGCCATCAGAGCATCGGCGCCGGCATCGCCATCGCCGTCCCGCTCGCCGCTGCCGGCCAGGTGCTGACGATCTTCGTCCGCACGATCACCGTCTTCTTCCAGCATCTCGCCGATAAGTTCGCGCTCCAGGGGAATGGCTTCGGCATCGAGATGTGCCACATCGGCGGCCTGCTGCTGCAGGGCATCCGCGTCGCCGTCCCGGCGGCGCTCGTCGCAGCCATCGCCGGCACAGACACGGTCAATGCACTGCTCGCATCGATTCCGGAAGTCATCACGCGCGGCCTGCAGGTTTCCGGCGGCTTCATCGTCGTCGTCGGCTATGCGATGGTCATCAACATGATGAACGCGAAAGCGCTCATGCCGTTCTTCTTCCTCGGCTTCCTCATCGCCGTCTTCACGAACGTCAACCTCATCGGCTTCGGCGCCATCGGCTCGCCGCGCAGGAAGCAGCGGCCTCGGGTGCCGGCCACACGGGCGATGCGCTCGATGACATCGACGATTCGGATCTCATGTAAGGGGAGGACAGCGACATCATGGAAAAGAAACTCAGCAAGTCAGACCTCGTCAGCATCTTCATTCGTTCGAACTTCCTCCTCGGCTCGTTCAACTTCGAGCGCATGCAGGCCATCGGTTTCTGCGTGGCACTGCTGCCGGCGCTCCGCAAGCTCTACCAGGGCGAAGAACTCAAGGCGGCCATGAAGCGCCACCTCGAATTCTTCAACACGCAGCCGTTCCTCGCCTCGCCAATCATGGGCATCACGGCCGCCATGGAAGAAAAGAAAGCCAATGGCGCGGAAATCGAGGAGGCGACGATCTCCGGCGTCAAAGTCGGCCTCATGGGCCCTCTGGCCGGCGTCGGCGACCCGATTTTCTGGGGCACGCTCCGTCCGGTGCTCGCCGCGCTCGGCGCCGGCATCGCGCTGACGGGCAGCATCATGGGCCCATTGATCTTCTTCGTTGTCTTCAACGCCATCCGCCTCGCGACGAACTGGTACGGCGTCATGTATGGCTATGACAAAGGCACGGAACTCGTCGATGAGATGGGCGGCAACAAGATGCGCTACCTCACGGAAGGCTCGTCCGTCCTCGGACTTCTCGTCATGGGCGCGCTCGTCGCGAAATGGACGACCGTCAACATGCCGCTCGTGCTCTCGTCGTACACGAACAGCGCCGGCGAGCAGGTCACGACGACGGTGCAGACGATCCTCGACAGCCTCATGCCGGGCGTCGTGCCGCTCCTGATGACGTTCGCCTGCATGGCGCTCCTCAAGAAGGGCGTCAACCCGCTCGTCATCATCCTCGGCCTCTTCGCCCTCGGCATCGTCGGCTACGCGATCGGCCTCTTCGCTTAAAACCACATATCGTCCCTCCCGTCCTCGCAGAAGGCCCTTTTCTGCGAGGACTTTTCTTTTGCGCAAAATTTATTTTACAAAGCATGCTTGACATATATGTAACTCTGTAATATAATGACATCATCGAAAAAATAAAACATATTTGCAAACTATGTATTTGATGGGAGGCGTCATTATGGCGGAGGACAAAAAGGCATTGGTACTGGCGGCACTCGAGGGGAAACCGGTCGATCGCGTGCCTGTGGGGTTCTGGTTTCATTTCCTCGACGACGAGGTCAAGTCGGATGCGTTCCGCGCACCAGAGCTGACGGAGAAGCTGCTGGCAGGCGAGCGGGAGTACATCGAGACATCGCAGCCCGATTTCGTGAAGATCATGACGGACGGCTTCTTCCCGTATCCGAATCCGCAGGTGGCGAACGCGCGGTCGCTCCGCGATTTCGACGGCCTCGCGCCGCTGCCGGATGACAGCCCGTGGTTCACGCGGCAGGTGGCGTATGCAAAAGAGCTCACGAGCCGCTATGGCGACGAGATCGCGCTGTTCTACAATCTCTTCTGCGCCGGCACGATCCTGAAATTCATGCAGCCGGATCCGCTGCACAGCGATGGCTTCCTCGCCTCGCTCATCGAGGAGGATGCAGCGCGTGCCCGCGAGGTCTTGGGCATCATCTCGGGCGACGTCGCGAAGCTTGCCCGCCGCCTGATCGAGGAAGCTGGTGTCACCGGCATTTATTTCAGCCTGCAGAACCCGAATGCCAAGGGCTTCGCGAAAGAGCTCTACGAAAAGACGCTGGCGCCTGGCGAAAGGCAGGTGCTCGAGACGGCGCAGGCTGCAAGCCCGTACAACATCCTGCACATCTGCGGCTATGACGGCCATCGGAACGACCTGTCGTGGTATGCAGATTATCCGGCGGCAGCCGTGAACTGGGCCGTCACGGTCGAGGGCGTCTCGCTATCCGAGGGGCAGAAGCTCTTTGGCGGGCGCACTGTGCTCGGCGGTTTTGGCAATCTCGCGAGCTCCGTTCTCTACCGCGGCACGCGCGAGGACGTGACGGCGGAGACGCAGCGCCTCTTGGCAGGCGCGGGGCGCCAGGGCGTGATCCTCGGTGCGGACTGCACCGTCCCGCGTGACATCGACCGCGAACGTTTTGACTGGGTGCGCGACGCTGCGCGCTGAAGAGGAGGTACCATCATGAAGATCCAGAAATACATCAAAGCACTGACGGCAACGCTCTTGATCGGCGCCATGGCGCTCACGGCTGGCTGCGGCGGCGAGGATACGGCCGCATCCGGCTCCGGTTCGGATACGAATGCGGACGGCAAGCGCGTCATCACAGTTGCGCATACGAATTATTACGTGCCATATGATTTTGTGAATGACCAAGGCGAGTCGGACGGCTTCGAAGTCGCCGTGATGAAGGAAGTCGCGAAGAAGCTGCCGCAGTATGAATTCAAGTTCGTGCCGACGTCGGATGACGACCTCCTGATCGGCGTCGAGAGCGGCAAGTATACGGTCGGAACGAAGGGCATCTGGATCACGGAAGCCCGCAAGAAGAAATATGTCTTCCCGAAGAACAACCTCGGCGCAAGCGTCATCGGCATCGTGATCCGCAAGGACACGGCCGACAAGATCAAGGATCTGCCGTCCTTTGCGGACTACAGCGGCAAGCTCGTGCCGATCGCGCCGCAGGATGCCCGCTACATGGTCATCGACACGTACAACAAGGAGCATGCCGACAAGCCGATCGCGCTGACGTCGTCGGAGAGCTTCCAGGTGGCCGACGCGTATTCGTGGGTGCTGGAAGGCCGCTATGATGCGTATCTCGAAGTGGAGCTCAGCTACAAGAACAACATCCAGAAAGACGATGCCCCCTATCACAAATTCAACGACCAGCTGACGTACATCCGTTACAAGGGCATCCCGACGTATCCGATCTTCAACCGCAACGAGCAGAAGTTCGCCGATGAATACGACAAGGCGATCGAGGAACTGCGCGACGAAGGCAAGATTGCGGAGCTCGAGCAGAAGTATTTCGGCGAGAGCCTGAGCGATTATCTGAAGTGAGACGCGAAGCGCATGATAGAAAGAAGGCGAAGTATCTATGATGGAGACCAGAGCTTTTGACCCCGCCGTGATCTGGCAGTCGCTGCCCGCGCTGCTCTCCTATCTGGATGTCACGTTGCTCGTGGCGCTAGCGAGCATCGTGCTCGGCTCCCTGCTAGGGCTCGTGCTCGCATGGGCAAAGCTGTCGGGCATCCGGCTGCTGCGTTATGCAGCGCAGGCGTACACGTACGGGATGCGCTGCACGCCGTCCATCGTGCTGCTCTTCCTTGTCTTTTATGGCCTGCCGGAGCTGGCGCGGGCGGCATTCCATGCAGACATCAATGGCTGGCACCGCGCGATCTATGCCATCATCACGTTCTTGCTGCTGTTTGGCGCGTATATCTCCGAAGTGTTCCGCGCGGCGTATGCAGCGGTGCCGCGCGGCCAGTATGAAGCGGCGGTCAGCATCGGCCTGACGCCGTGGCAGGCCTTTCGTACGGTGCTGCTGCCGCAGGCGGCGCTCATCGCTTTGCCGAATTTCGGCAACTCATCCATCAATCTGCTGAAAGAGGGCGCGCTCGCCTACACGATCGGCCTCATCGACCTGATCGGCAAGGGCAACCTCATCATCGCGCAGAACTATGGCGCGTATGGCATCGAGATCTATCTCGCCTGCCTCCTCATCTACTGGGGGCTCGTGAATCTCGTGGAGAAAGGCTTTGCGCTTTTGGAGGCGCAGCTTGGCAAAGGCCGGACGGCGGCTGTTGCAGTGACAAAGCCGGTACGGAAAAGGAGGTGGCTGGCATGGTGCTCGACGTTTCATTCATGAAAGAGACGTTCGGCACGCTCTGGACGGGCGTGCCGGTGACGCTGTCACTGACGTTCCTGTCGCTCGTCCTGGCGGCGCCTGCAGCCTTTTATGCAGCGGTGCTGCGGCTGCACGGGGCGCGCTGGGGCGCTGGCGCCGTCCGCTGGTATGTGTCGTTCGTGCGCGGGACGCCGATCATCTTGCAGATCCTGCTGCTCTACAGTTTGCTGCCGAGCGTGCTGAATGCGCTGGTGCAGGCGGCGGGATTGCCGATCAATATCTTTGAGGCTGTGGATCCCTTCTGGTATGCCGTCGTGGTCTTCACGCTGAACACGATCGCGCTGCTGTCGGAAGTCTTCCGCTCGGCGCTCCTCGCGATCCCCTCGGGGCAGCGCGAGGCGGGGCTCTCCATCGGCCTCACGGAAGTGCAGACGTATGTCCACATCATCATCCCGCAGGCGCTGACGGTAGCACTGCCCGCTATCTGCAACATCACCGTGAACTTGGTCAAGGGCACGTCGCTCGCGTTCCTGATGACGGTCAAGGATGTCATGGCGGTCGGCAAGGTCGCAGCCGCCTATGGATACAACTACGTCGAAGCGTATCTCGATGTCTTCGTGCTCTATTTGATCCTCTGCACGGTCATCCAGATAGGATATAGCTTGCTAGAGCACCGTTTCGGACGGTTCCGCCAGCAGGCAGCGTGAGAAAGGAGCGATTTTATGCTGTTGGATATCAAGCATGTCCGCAAGAGCTTTGGCGGCAACGAAGTGCTGAAGGACGTCAATATGGAAATCAAGCAGGGCGACGTCGTTGTCATCCTCGGGCCGTCCGGTTCCGGCAAGACCACGTTCCTGCGCTGCCTGAACTTCCTGGAGCACGCCGATGGCGGCGAGCTGGATTTCGACGAGCTGAAGATCGATCTCTCGTCGCCATCGCAGAAGGAGGTGCGCTCCATCCGGAAGCGCACGGCGTTCGTCTTCCAGAATTACAATCTCTTCGCGAACAAGACGGCGCTCGAGAACGTGACGCTCGGCCTGACTGTCGGGCGCGGCATCTCGCGTGAGGAAGCGCGGGAGCGGGGGCTCGCCGCCCTGCGGAAAGTCGGGCTCGAAGATCGGGCGGATTTTTACCCGAGCCAGCTCTCGGGCGGCCAGCAGCAGCGCGTCGGCATCGCGCGCGCCGTCGCCGTGCAGCCGGAGGTCATCCTGTTTGACGAGCCGACGTCGGCGCTCGATCCGGAGCTCGTCGGCGACGTGCTGCAGGTCATGAAGAAGCTCGCGCAGGAAGCGGGCACGACGATGATCGTCGTCACGCATGAAATGAAATTTGCGCGCGAAGTCGCCAGCCATGTCATCTTCATGGCCGATGGCGTCATTGTCGAGGAGGGGAGTGCCGAAGACATCTTCACGAGGCCGCGCGAGGAGCGTACGCGCACGTTCCTGCAGCGCATCCTGCCGGAAGAATATGTGGATCCCGCCATCCGGATCTGAAATGGATGGTTGGGAGAGGGCAGCGACGTATCGAGATGCTCGAACGTCGCTGCCCTCTTTGTCGTTTGACTTGCTCGCGCCCTTTCGCTAGAATAATGAAGAAAGAAGTTTGCACATCTGCGAAAGGATGGAATCCATGAAATACAGAATGATCGCCCTCGACCTCGACGGCACGCTGAATAACGACGACCATATCATCACGCCGAAGACGCGCGAAGCGCTGATCGCCGTGCAGGAGCGCCATGGCGTCACGGTCGTGCTCGCGTCCGGCCGTCAGGCGCCGGGACTCAAGCGCGAATCCGATGCGCTCGAGCTCGAGAAGCACCATGGCCTGCTGCTCTCGTATGGCGGCGGCCGCATCGAGGACGCGACGACGCAGGATGTGCTGTTCTCGCGCAGCCTGCCAAATGAGCTCGCCGTGCGCTTTTTGCGTCACCTCGAAAAGTTCTCCGTTTCGCCCGTCGTCGACAACGGCCGCGCCATCGTCACGACGTGCGAGCAGAACTACAAGGTGCAGGACGAGAGCCGCAACAACAATATGGACGTGCTGGTCGTCGATAACATCGCCGACGCCATCGAGCGCGCAGGCGTGTGCCCCGTCAAGATCCTCACGGCCGCGCAGAACGAGACGCTCGTGCCGCTCATGCCGTTCATCCGCGAGGGCTTCGAAGACGAGATGGACTTCGTCCAGTCCGCGCCGTGGTTCTACGAAGGCATGGCAAAAGGTGTCAGCAAGGCGAAATCCCTCGCCCGCGTCTGCGGAGAGCTCCAGATCGATCCGAGCGAAGTCATGGCGTTCGGCGACGCGCAGAACGACATCGACATGCTGAAGTTCGCCGGCTGCGGCGTCGCCATGGGCAACGCCTGCGAAGAGCTCAAAGCCATTGCCGACGAAGTCACGCTCGACAACAACCACGACGGCATCGCAGAAACGCTGAAAAAACACTTTGATATCTGAGAGTTTCCTTTTTCTGCCGAGCACTTCTTATACCGTAGCCCCCCTCCCCGAGGGGGGACGGGCCGCGTGAGCGGCGGGGGGAGTGTTCCCATACGAACTGAACTTATACATAAGAAAGCAATCATGGCACAGAACGAACAAACTAACCAACCTCATCATCGCCGCATTCACTACAGCGGCAAATACCCTCGCCACTTCTCTGAAAAATACAAAGAACTGAATCCCGAAAAATATGCCGACGAAATCGCCCATGTCATCGCCAAAGGCAACACCCCCGCCGGCATGCACATCCCTATCATGGTCGACGAAATCCTCTCCGTCCTCCGCATCCAGCCTGGCGAGCGCGGTTTCGATGCGACGCTCGGCTATGGCGGCCACACGCTCAAGATGCTCGAAGCCCTCGGTGGCACGGGCCATCTCTATGGTGGCGACGTCGATCCCATCGAGTCCGAAAAGACCATCGCCCGTATCCGCGCCAAAGGCTATGGCGACGACCTCTGGAGCTTCCGCCGCATGAACTTCTGCCAGATTGACGAGCTCGCGCATGACGTCGGCCTGTTTGACTTCGTGCTCGCCGACCTCGGCGTCTCGTCCATGCAGATTGACGACCCGGCGCGTGGCTTTTCGTACAAAACGGACGGCCCGCTCGACCTGCGGCTCAATCCCGAGGCCGGTCCGTCCGCCGCTGAGCGCCTTGCCGAGATGACGCAGGACGAAATCGAGGGCATGCTCGTCGAAAATGCTGACGAGCCTTTTGCCGCCGCCATCGCAAAGCAGATTGTCCGCGACGAACAGCGCGGTCCCATCGAGACGACGCAGGCACTCCATGAAACCATCGAGCGCGCACTGCGCTCCGTCCATTTCCAGAAGGGCACGACGCCCGAAGAAAAAAAGGACGCCGTCAAGAAGAGCAGTGCCCGCACATTTCAGGCGCTCCGCATCGACGTCAACCACGAATACGAAGTCCTTTACGAGTTCATGGAAAAGCTCCCCGAGGCCCTCGCCCCGGGCGGCCGCGCGGCCATCCTGACATTCCATTCCGGCGAAGACCGCATCGTCAAGAAAGCATTCCAGGCGTTCCATCGCTCTGGCATCTACAGCGATGTTGCAAAAGACGTCATCCGCCCGAGCAAGGAAGAATGTTACCGCAATCCCCGCGCCCACTCGACAAAGCTTCGCTGGGCCATCAAAGCATAACTTTTATCCAGCCCCCCTCCCAGAGGGGGGAGGGCCACGAAGTGGCAGGGGGAGTCCCTTGCATGGCATAACAATTTGTATGACGTATCTTCCGCGGGTGCGAAATAAAGGAGCAAAGTTTTCATGCCATCAAACGAACGACGATTTTGGTATATTGCAATTACAGCTGTTCTGCTCCTTTTTTTCACGGGCGCGTCCGCCCTCGTCCACCACGACTTTTCCGCCCGCCAGGACGAGTCCCGCCGCAAGATCGGCGCCATCTACATGACGCGCTCGAACCCGTTCTACGAAATCATCGACGAAGAAATCCGCACGGCCGTCGAAAACCACGGCGACGTGCTGATTTCGCGCGATCCGGCGCTCTCCGTTGAGCGGCAGACCGAGGAAGTGAAAAACCTCATCGACGAGGGCGTCTCGCTGATTTTCCTCAATCCCGTCGACTGGCAGCGCATGGGGCCCGCGCTCGAAATCGCACATGCCGCGCACGTCCCCGTCATCACGATTGACACGAACGTGCAGGACAGCGAGCTCGTCGCGGCCACCGTCGAATCCGACAACTACGCGGCGGGCCGCAGCTGCGCCGAGCACCTGCTCACGCATGCCGATCACGCGAACATCCTGCTGCTGAAACATTCCGAAGCCCGCTCGGCCGTCGACCGCATCCAGGGATTCTGCGACGCCATCGCCGGGCATGACGGCTTCACCATCGTCGGCGAAGCCGAGTGCCAGGGCCAGCTCGAGCTCGCCATGCCGGCCGCGCAGGCGCTCCTCGCCGAGCACCCTGAGACGACCCACGGGCGACGTCACAGTCTACGGCGTCGATGGCGTGCCTGAAATCAAAGAACTCATCGCGAGCGGCCACCACCTCATCACCGCCGCCCAGTCCCCGCGCAGCATCGGCCGCGATGCCGCCACCGCCGCCTACGACATCCTCGGCGGCAACACCCCCGACCGTCACATCGTCCTCCCGACGCGTCTGCTCACGTCGGAAAACATCGGAGAGGTGGATGTCAATGCCTGGGAATGAATCCTTGATTGGGACGCCTCGCGCTGCCCGCACGCTGGCGCACCGCATCCTTTTGGTTTACAACGCACTCGTCGTCTTTCTGCTGGCGGGCTTCATGAGCGTGACGCAGCAGAAGATCATTGCTTCGATGAATGCCCGCGCGTTCCTCGAAGACCTGCCCGCGATGCCGCTGTCGCCGGAGCTTGGTTTGGCGCTGTCGCTCTGCGCTCTTTTCGTGCTCTGGGCGGCGGGGCATCTTTACCGGCGCGATACGCTGCCGCGCGCGATGCACTGGACGTGCCTCGTCATCGAGATCGTGGCGTGCCTCGCCTGCATGCGCAGTCTGAATCTCGCCTATGACGGCGTCGTGCTGCTCGTTGTCGCCGATCTCATGCACCGCTATGAGGGGCGCAACCAGGGGGCCGACTATAGCCTCGCGGCGTTCGCCGTGCATGCCGTGCCGTTCGACGCCTACACGGCCTATTATGTGGAACCCGTGCGCGCCGTGCTCTCGGCGCTGCGCGGCGGGCTCGTCTCGCTGAACCTCGTGCTCTTCATCGGCTACCTCGTCGTCATCCTCAAAGGCAGCCATGCGGAAAAGCAGCGCATCGCCATGCTGAACGACCAGCTCGCCGACGCAAATCTGCGTCTGCGTGCCTACGCCATCGAGGCCGAGCGCACGGCCGAGACGCGCGAGCGCAACCGCCTCGCGCGCGAAATCCACGATACGCTCGGCCATGCGCTGACAGGTATCGCGGCGGGACTCGACGCCTGCATCGTCATGGTCGATACCGCGCCCGATTTCACGAAACAGCAGCTCGTGAAAATCCGCGAGACGGCGCTCAGAGGCATCAAGGACGTGCGCCGCAGCGTGAAGAAGCTCCGTCCTGACGACCTCGAACAGATGCCGCTGCGGGACGCGCTCGTGCACATGACGCAGGAATTCTGCGCCTCGACGGGCATGGACGTGCGGCTGAACATCCTCAAGATGCCCGCGCACCTGCGCGAGGACGAGGAGGAAGTCGTTTACCGCGTTGTGCAGGAGGGCATCACGAATGCAAACCGCCACGGCCACGCGCAGCACCAGACCGTCACGATCACGGTCGAGCAGGGCCGGATTTATTTATTGCTTTACGACGACGGCGAGGGCGCGCCCGTCGATGCAGACGGCCGCGTCGAGGAAGGTTTCGGCCTCAAGCACATGAAGGAACGCGTCGGCCTGCTGCATGGCACGGTCCGCTACGAAAGCGGGCAGGCGTTCGGCGGGCACGGCTTTTCGCTCGAAGTCGTCATTCCAGAGCGGAAGGCGGCGCTTTCCGAAGGCGCGGAACCAGACACGAAGAATCTACAGCAGACAGAAGGGAACGACGTCAGATGATTCACGTCATGATTGCGGACGACCAGGAGCTCATCCGCGAAAGCCTCGGCATCGTGCTCGGGCAGAACAGCGACATGCAGGTCACGGGCCTCGCCAAAGACGGGCAGGAGCTCCTGAGCCTCGTGGAGGCGGACGTGCCCGACGTCATCCTCATGGACATCCGCATGCCCGTCATCGACGGCGTGCAGGCGACGAAGGCCGTGAAGGAGCGTCATCCCGAGGTCAAGGTCATCGTCCTGACGACGTTCGACGATGATGAATACGTTTACGGTGCCCTGCGAAATGGCGCGAGCGGCTACCTCTTGAAGGGCGTTTCGATGCAGGAGCTCGCGGCCGCTATCCGGAAAGTCACGTCGGGCGGCGCGATCATGACGCCGGAAGTCACGGCGAAGGTCGTGAAATTCTTCAGCCAGATGGCGCAGGGAAGCTTCTGCGCCGCGCCCGAGGCGCCGGGCGCCGACGAGCTCACGCGCACGGAGCGCAACATCGCGAACCTCGTCGGCCACGGCCTCTCGAACAAGGAAATCGCCGACCGCCTCGCGCTCTCGGGCGGCACGGTGCGGAACGGCCTCTCGTCGGCGCTTGGTAAGCTCGGTCTCCGGGACCGCACGCAGCTCGCGCTCTGGGCCGTGCAGACGGGGCTCGTCCATGCGGAGATCGAAAAATGAGCGGGCGCTGGCGGATTGTCCTGACGCCGCTCGTCATTCTTTTTTGCGCGGCATGCCTCTGCTACGCCCTGCGGCCGACACCGCATGTCCTGCGCGTCGGCATCTTTGTCGGCAGTCCGTGGGGCGTGCCGGGCGGCGACATCTACGGCATGCTCGACGAATCGATTGCCGCGTTTGAAGAAGCGCATCCGGGCGTCCAGGTGACGTATGTGAGCGGCATCTCGCGCGACGATTACAGCGAATGGCTCGCCGAGCGCTTCCTCGCAGGTGACGAGCCCGACGTCTTCCTGCTGCTGCCCGAGGATTTCGAGCTCTACGCCGCGCAGGGGGCGCTGCTGCCGCTTGCGCCGCTCGAAAAAGACGATGCAGCCTTTGACGCCAGCGCTTTTTATCCCGCCGCCTTTGCATATGGCCAGTACGACGGCGAGAGCATGGCGCTGCCGCTCGCCTGCATGACGCGGCTCATGTTTGTCAACAAGACGCTGCTCGCGCGCGAGGGCATCGCCATGCCCGAAGGTCGTTGGACGTTCGACGACTTCTACCGCATCGCGGCCGCCGTCACGCGCGACACGGATGGCGATGGCACGCTCGACCAGTTTGGCGTTTACGATTATGATTGGCAGCTCGCGGCCACGGCGACGGGTGCACAGCTCTTCCGCGACGACGGGCGCGCCTCATATTTCGCCGCGCCCGAAGTCGAGCAGGCCGTGCGCTTCTGCATGAAGCTTTCGGCGCTCACGCGCGGCCACCAGGTCACGCCGCGCGACTTCGATCTCGGCCGCGTCGCGTTCCGCCCGTTCTCATTCGCCGAATACCGCACGTACAAGCCCTATCCCTGGCGCATCAAGAAATACATGAATTTCGAATGGGACTGCATCCCGCTCCCCGAGCAGCCAGGCGGCACGCCGCATGCCCCGCTCGGCGTCCTGCTCGCGGGCATCTCCGCTCGCACGCACGAAAAAGCGCTCGCTTGGGCGTTCCTGCGGGACATCACGACGAGCGACGAAGTGCAGAAAAGCGTCCTCGCGCATACGCAGGGACTCCCCGCGAAGCGCGGCATCCTCGAAACCGCCGCACCCGCCGACGTCTTCGGCGAAGGCGTCACGGCCTCACTGACGCCCGCGCTCCTCGGCGAGACGCTCGACCACGCCGTCACGGCTCCGAAATTCAAGCGCTACGAAGGCGCCATGCTGCTCTCCGACACCGAGATTGCAAAGCTCGTCCACGGCACTGTCTCGTTTGACAACGCGCTCAACCGTCTGCAGAAAGAGGTCAATGCGTATCTGCAGAGATGACAGGGAACGGCTGATGGGCGCATTCCCGATAAATCAGGTGATTTTTGCATGGAAGTCTGGAAACGGAATCTTTTGATCTGCTGCATCGCTTCGTTCATCGTCTCGGTCGGCATGAGCCAGATGGCGCCGATCCTGCCGCTCTATATCCATGAGCTCGGCGTTGAGGCACCGGAAGATGTCGCGCGGTGGTCGGGCATCGTGTTCGGCTGCAATTTTGTCTCGCTGGCCATTTTCTCTCCAATCTGGGGACGGCTCGCGGATCGGTTCGGGCGGAAGCCGATGATCCTGCGCGCTTCGGGCTGGCTCGGCTGCATCATGATCGCGCTCGGCTTTGCGCAGAGCGTCTGGCAGCTCGCGGGGCTCCGGCTGCTGCAAGGGGCGATGAGCGGCTTTCAGGCGGCGGTCGTGCCGCTGCTCGCGGCGGAGACGCCGCGGGGGAAGTCGGGCTGGGCGATGAGCATGTTCTTCGCGGCGCAGGTGACGGGCGGCCTCCTGGGTCCGGTCTTTGGCGGCGGACTTTCAGAGATGATCGGCTACCGCCATTCGTTCTTTCTGATCGGCTCGCTCTGCCTGCTCGGCTGTTTCGCGCTGACGTTCGTGCACGAGAACCAAAAGCCCGCGCCTGCCGCGGTCACACAGCGGAGCACGCGGGAGACGTTTGCCGCCCTGCCGCACCGCAGGGCGACGCTGGCCGTTTTCGCGACGACGTTCCTCATGCACTTTTCGATTACCTGCGTGCAGCCGGCGTTGACGATCTACGTCGCCGAGCTCGCGCCGGACACGGAGCATCTGGCTGTCGTTTCTGGCTTCGTCTTTTCGTGCTCGGGGCTTGCAAGCATGATGTTCGCGTCAAAGCTCGGCCATCTTTCCGACAGCATGGGGGCGCATCGCGTATTGCTCGGCTCGCTGCTGCTCGCGGGGTTCGTCTCGTTTCCGCAGGGACTTGTCTGGACACCATGGCAGCTCGGCATCCTGCGCTTCATCCACGGTATCGCGATGGCGGGGCTCATTCCCGCGACGAATGACACGATCCGCCAGATCACGCCGTCTGCCTGCCTCGGGCGCATCTATGGCTTCAACCAGTCGGCACAGTTCATCGGCATGTTCACAGGCGCGTTCCTCGGCGGCCAGCTGACGGCCTGGCTCGGCTTTGCGCACATGTTCTTCGTCGTCGGCGTGCTGCTGCTCGGCAGTGCGTTCTGGTGCAAGACGCGCGTCGTCGACGGGCTGGCCGCTGCCCCCAAATAAAAAACGCCCCGCATCAGCTGACGCGGGACGCATAAAGATGCAGGTTTCAGAGGTGCGGCGCGAAGACGAGGCTGCCTTGCGCGTCGACGCGGCCGAGGTGGTGGATGAAGAAGCGCGCAATCGAACCCGTGATGAGCGCGGAAATCAGCGTGCCCTCGCGGATGCCCTCGATCGTGCCGAGCTGCGTGTAGGAAAAAATAGCGGCGGAGGCGACGAGCGAGCAGTCGAATGCCGTCTTGACCCAGCCAAACTCGAAATGGAAGACCTGCGAGATGGCCTGGACAATGGCTTCGCCCGCGAGCATGAGGACGTGCGCGATGACCTGCAGTGAGACACCGAGCGCGACGAAAGCCGCGCCGAGCAGCAGCAACGCCATTTTGAAGATGTAGGATTCTGGCAGGACGGCGGCAAACAGCGCCATCGAGAGGTCGATGAAGCAGGCGAAAACGAAGGTCACGGGAATCTGGAACAGCTGGATGGAATCGAACCGTCGCCGCAGCAGCACGATCTGTCCGACGAGGAATGCCATGTTGACGACGAACGTCGTCTGGCCGAGTGTGTAGGGATAGGCAAGGCTCAGCACATAGGGCAGGCTCGAAATCGGCGACGTGCCGAGCAGGCTCTTGACGACGAGCGTGATGCCTGCCGACTGCACGAGGATGCCGATGGTGAAGATGAGATAGCGTTTCCAGATGGACAAACAAAGACTTCCTTCGTTCTGCAAGAGGGGGGGTTATCTCATGTTTGCGTTCTGGAAAGAGAAAAAGGTGTTTGAAACGAAGGACAAGGCGGCGCTCCGCGCGGCGGAAGAAAAGCTCGCAGCGGCAGGCATCCAGGCGCGGACGTGGACGAGCCCCGAATCGCCCATGGTGTGCTGCGGCGCCAAGATCGATGTCCGCCTGGTCGGCCGCAAGGAGCACAAGCTGCTGGACGTCTATCACATCGCCGTCGCGTCGGCAGACGCCGAGCGGGCGCTGCAGCTGCTGGAGGAGCCATCATAAAAAGACCGCCATATCGTAAATGACGGTCTTCGTATCATCTCATTGTGCTGGCTGAAGGTTCTGCGAACGCAGGAAGCTTTGGATCTGCTCCAGTGTCCAGCCGGTGACATCGGCGATGAATTGGAGCCCCATGCCTTTCTTCACCAAGTTCAATATGATTTTCTGGTTTTCTTCGCGTCTGGTTTCGGCGCGATCTTCTTCCAGGAGCTTTTCCATTGCTTCGCACATCTTCATCACCCCATGTTCGTCTTTCTTGAAATATCTGGAACGTTCGGCTAATTCCTGATAGTACATGTCATCCGGGTTCTCGCAGAACATGTCGTGCATCAGTCGGCCGAGCGCCGTATCATCCTGAATTTCGGCGTTGACGTAAATGACATCCGCATGGTCTTCGAGGCGCTGATGATTCATTTCAGTAATCGTCCGATATGCATGGTAGATCGGCTTCCCGCCATTCAGGATGTCGTGCTCCGTAATGAAGATGACATGCGCTGGTGGCAGGTGATCTTTGCCCCATTCGAAGCCTTTTTTGACGGTCATGGTGTCCATCATGCTGCTGTTGTAGCGAGCACGTTCTGGCGTCGCCCATGCATCACTGCGCTGGACTTCGATGTTGTATTCGGCTCCGGCGGCATCTTTCACGAACACATCGAAACGGACGCTTCGGCCATAGATATTCGAGACTTCCCGTTGCGTCTGGATGCGCAGGACTTCGAGTTTTGGGTCATCCATGATGATGCGGAGGAAAAGACGCATGCCCGTGAAATTGTCGTCCATGAAGCTGTTGAAATACGTGTCATCGATGAGCCTGAAATGCTGGATGGTATCCATGAGCTTCGAGCGGTCTTTATGAGCTGCCATGCGGTGCAATCCCTCCATTCGTTGTCTTCATTATACCATAAATCCGTCATGCATCGTGGTTTTCTTTTTGTTCAGCCGTATTTGTTGATGGCATTCCAAGGTGAAAGGGTTCATAATATATGGGGAATGCATGACCGTAATCTTCCCGAGTTTGGACGAAAGCCAAAAAATAAATCTCTGAAAAAGCAAGGAATTTCAACGATTTCCTTGCTTTTTTCGTGTCATTATGATATAATTCATACGTAGGTATATAAATATGCAAGGACTAAATCATGTACATCGAGAAATTCAACAACAACGGCACGCCCTACCTCCGCCTCGTCCAGTCGAAACGCGTCCCGAACAAGGATGGCATCAAAATGCCGAGGAAGACCGTCGTCTTCAACATCGGCCCGCTTTCAAGATTCGACGACGGCAAGCCGGATTACATCCAGAGACTCAAGGATTCTTTCAAGGCAGGGAAACCCATCATCGATTCCCTAAAGCCGTATGCGGAAGAACAGAAAGCGCCAAAGAAGAAAGTGACTGTCACGTTCGAGCAAGGGACAAGAGCCTGCGTCGCCCATCCAAAGAAAGCCGCCCCCATCATCCTCGACGCCCTCTTCCAAGAACTCGGGCTCGACACACTTTGCGCGACCATCAAAGCACGCGGAAGGATTGTCCTTCGACCTTGCCGGTCTGCTGCGCCTCTTGCTGTTCGGCAGGATTCTCTCGCCCGCCTCGAAGATCGCAACGGTTCGGCAGGCTTCGGATTATTTCGCGCCCCCGGCGGACCCTTCGGCAGACCCGTTCCGCGTCTACGACTTGCTCGATATCCTCGCCGCGCACCAGAAACAGTTCATCCAGCGCATGAATTCCTCCATCGAGAAGCGCATCAGCCGCAGCACGACAAAGATTTTCTACGACGTGACGAACTTCTATTTCGAGATCGAACGCCCAGACGAGGACGAAGCCGTGGACGGCGAGACGGTGAAGGGGCTCCGCCAGCGCGGCGTTTCGAAAGAGAACCGCAGGGAGCCCATCGTGCAGATGGGGCTGTTCCTCGACACGAACGGCATTCCAGTCACGGTGAAAGCGTTCCCTGGAAACACGCTCGACCAGGCGACACTGCGCCCCGCGCTCAAGGAGAGCCTGTCAGGGCTCGACTTCGAGCGCTATGTCCTCGTGGCAGACCGCGGGATGTGCTCGGTCAAGAACGCGTGCTCCCTCGTCGACGACGGCTAGGGGTACCTCGTCAGCAAGAGCGTTCGCAAGACGAAGGCGGAAGAACGTGCGTGGATATTTTCGGACGAGGGCTACATCCAGCAGGGGGAAGACTTCCGCTACAAGTCACGTATTGTGACGCGCAGGGGAAAAGACGAACACGGAAAGATGCGCGAGCTCAAGGAGCGGGTCGTCGTGTACTGGAGCCGTAGGTTTTATGAACGCGAGCGCCATGAGCATGCGCGTTTCTTGGATTTCCTCGAAAAGCTGAAGAAGTCTCCGTCCTCTTTCCGCGTAACGCAGCGCGACATCGGGAAGCTCTCGCATTTTCTCAAGAAGGACGTCGTCAATGCGGAGACGGGGGAAATCACGGATTCGCGCAAGCTCCTGTCCTTCATCGACGAAGAAAAGGTGGAGGAGTTCACAGGCAGCATGGGCTATTACCAGATCGTGACGTCGGAGCTCTCCATGTCGCCGCTGGAAGTTATCGACACTTATCATGGTCTCAGCCGCATCGAGGATCAGTTCCGCGTGATGAAGGGGACGCTGGAGACGCGCCCCGTTTTTGTGCGCACGCGTGAGCACATCGAGGCGCATCTCCTTCTCTGCTTGATGGCGCTTGTCATGATGCGTCTCTTGGAGCGGCGCATCGCCCTCGGGAATGGCATGAACGCAGAAGGCCGGAACTGGAGTTACGGCATGAGCTGCAAACGCGTGCAGGAAGCACTCGGCAAATGGATGATCGAGGATCTGCCGGGAGAAAATTATCGTTTCTGCAATACGGATGACGAAGATCTGTCGAAGATTCTTCGTGCAGTCGGCTTGAAAATCGAACCGCGTATTTTCTCGCGCGGTGACATCTGGCAGTTGAAGTCGAAGGTGGCCGTGATGGCGTAGTCCATATTATTATGCAAAAAACGAGCGTCAGCCCTTGCAACATAAGGGTTGACGCTTGTTTTATCGTCCAAACTCGGGT
>CACZFT010000083.1 GCA_902780535.1 uncultured Selenomonas sp.
CACATCACGGCCTGGAAGAAGCGCTATGCGGCGGAGATTGAGGATGACCGCGTCGCGCCGTGGACAATCGACCTCATCGCAGACGGCGTCAAGCGTCGCATCTCGGGCGACGCCTATCCAGAGAACTGGCCCGCTTTCGTCGATGTCATGAACGAGCTGCCGGGCGTGGCGCTGCCGAAAATCCATCAGGTCGAGCAGCTGACGCTCCTTTACGAAGGTGCGCTCGCGCCAGTGGCGGGCAATCCCTACGCTCCGCGCGCGGCGGGCGGCACGCTCGTCGAAAAAATCGCCATCAGCCGCGGCAAGCACATCCTGATTCTCACGCGCCACAAGCAGGGATTCGGCACGGAGCGCCACGCCTTTGACTCCATCCGCAACATCCCAATCCTCCTGAAGCGCGCCGACGCCGCGCTCACCGACATCAGCGCGCACGCCGAACATCAGGCAGCGGCCGGGGCCCGCCGCCGCACAGCAGGGGACGCGGCAGGCGAGCGCCTTTCCATCAAATACGTCCGCCGCACGGGCGAAGAGGGCCAGCTCCTGCTCGGTCCGCGCAGCACCTGGCCCGAGAGCGTCACCAACTTCCTGCGCGAAATCTCCATCCTCACGTACGACCTCAAGAGCGACATGCTCGCCCCGGCCGGGGAAGGCTCAGGCGCGGCAGGGAGCACGGCAGAAGAGGAGGCGCAAAAATGAAGCTGATTTCCTGGAACGTCAACGGCCTGCGCGCCTGCCTCAAAAAGGGCTTCATGGAATCTTTCCGCGCCCTCGATGCTGACATCTTTTCCCTGCAGGAAACGAAGATGCAGGAAGGCCAGGCCATCCTCGACCTGCCGGGCTACCACCAGTATTGGAACAGTGCCGAAAAGAAAGGCTATTCCGGCACGGCCGTCTTCACGCGCATCGAGCCGCTCGCCGTCATGTACGGCATCGGTATCCCCGAACACGACCACGAAGGTCGCGTCATCACGCTCGAACTGCCGGACTTCTACCTCGTCAACTGCTACACCCCGAACAGCCAGAGGGGTCTCGAGCGCCTCGCATACCGCATGACATGGGAAGACGCCTTCCGCGCGTATCTTCAGAGCCTCGACACCCAAAAGCCCGTGATTCTCTGTGGCGACCTCAACGTCGCCCATGAAGACATCGACCTCAAGAACCCGAAAACAAATCACCATAACGCCGGCTTCACTGACGAAGAGCGCGGCAAATTCAGCGAACTGCTGGCGTCCGGCTTCCTCGACACCTATCGCACATTGCATCCTGACACCGTGGGTGCCTATACCTGGTGGTCGTATCTGAGGAAAGCCCGCCTGACAAACGCCGGCTGGCGCATCGACTACTTTGTCGCATCCGAAAAACTGCGCAGCTGCATTACCGATGCTACGATTCACGCAGACATCTACGGGTCCGGTGGGAATGGAGATAAAATAAGGAAAGACATTAGCAAGGGCTGCATTCTTGTTTGTCTCCAGCACCCTGCTACTCCTTCCACCGCTTCGCGGTCCCCCTCCCTCAATGAAGGAGGCTGCTGAATAAGGAACAATCGGCAACAGATGAGACTTCAAGTAAAAAAGCTTCGTTGTACCGTATGCGAGTCACTTCTTACTTTTCCGCTCCTAGCGGCTTCGCGACATCGAGCCTTCCTTCGGGAAGACGGGTACTTTCATAAGAAACCTTTTAGCTGTAAGGAAACGTAGCCAATCAAGGTTTCTCGATGTGAACCAAAAACTTCTAAGAATCATCCATCATGGCAGGCCGTGTCAGCGTTGGTTTCGTTGAAAGCCCCCGCCTGACACGCTCTCCAGCCTACCTTCGCGAATCCGAAAGGAGCCCTTCCTCCATGCATTCTCCTCTCCGCTACCAGCTCACGAACTACGACTGCGGCCCGACGACGATGCTGAATGCGGTCAGCTTCCTTTTCGACCGCGAAGACAGCGCGGGCACCTCGCGCATGGCCATGCAGTTCCTCGCAAGCTGGCTCGATGGCTTCGGCCGCGCCACAAAGCTCCCGCTCTCCACGCGCTACCTTTCCGGCCGCACCGTCACCCTCGCGCAGGAAAGCGCCATCACCGACGCCCTCATCCGCGGCGGCGTCGCCGTCGTCCGCCTCTATTACGACGTCGAACACTACGTCCTCCTCTCCGGCCTCACCGGCGCCCGCGACAAAGCCCTCATGTTCGACCCCTGGTACGTCCCGGCAGACGATCAGGAATTTTCTGGCACCGGCATCGAAATCGACACCTGCCACCCCTTCCACTACAACCGCATCGTCCCGCTCCGCTGCTTCGCCTGCACCCACTGCACCGAATGCCCCCAGAAATCCCCCTATGCCCTCGGCCCCACCAAAAACCGCGAAGCCGTATTGCTCTTCAACGACCGCATCACGAAAGAGGCGGGGGAGGGAATCGAATACTTCATTTGAAAAATCCCCCAGCAGAGTTCATCGCCTGCTGGGGGATTGCTGTGTTTTTGTGTTAGGAAAGGCCCCCTCTAGAGGGAGGCAAAGGCTTCGCGATGCAATCATATTCTTCGGGAAGGCGGGGAATTCCATAAGGGATCTTTTAGCTGTAAGGAAACGGAAAAAACGAGATATCGCGATGTGAACCTAAAGTTTCGAATTCTCATCGAACTTATCAGGCCGTGTCAGCGTTGCTCCCGTTGGAATCCCCCGCCTGACCGCGACCAGGAGCCTATCTTCGCGAGCCGCGACCCCGTCAGAACTTCTCTTCATGCACCTTGTTCCAGAACAATTTCTCGGTCTTATGCGGCTTCATCGTCTTCCCGACATGTCCGACCGACAGCACGGCCTGCAATTTGTACTCTTCGGGGAACCCGAGCAGCCCGCGCACGTATTCTTCCGTCGTCTGCCCGTTTTCCGCTTCGCGCCCGCGCCCCTGGATGTAACAGCTGCCGAGTCCGAGCGAGCTCGCTTCGAGATGCATGTACGCCGCGGCGATCGTGCAGTCCTCGACGAGCGTGTCCGTATCTGAGGGGTCGCCGATGACGACGATGGCGCAGGCCGCCTTCCGGAGCATCCGCGCCACGCCGACACGGCAGGCCGACAGCTTTTCGAGCATCGCGCGGTCTTTCACCACGATGAAATGCCACGGGAACTTCGATTTCCCCGACGGCGCCATGAGGCCGGCCGAAAGGATCTTTTTGAGGTCTTCGTCTGCGACGGGCTCCTCGGTGTACACCCGCACGCTGCGGCGGTTCACGAATTCTTCATACATATCGGACATGTGGATTCCTCCTTTTTTCCTTCATTATATCCGAAACCCGCGTACTTTGCCACCCTTTCCCACTAGCCACACGGCCAAAATTTTGTTACAATAAAGACAGCATCCAATGGGAGGAAACAACTACTTTGTCAGAACTACAGAAAGAACTCCAGAAAGAAATCGAGAAGCGGCGCACATTCGCCATCATTTCGCACCCGGACGCCGGCAAGACGACGCTGACGGAAAAGCTCCTGCTCTACGGCGGCGCCATCCACCTCGCGGGCTCCATCAAGTCCCGCAAGACGCAGCGCCACGCCGTCTCCGACTGGATGGAGATCGAGAAGCAGCGCGGCATCTCCGTCACGAGCTCCGTCCTCCAGTTTGACTACGACGGCTGCCGCATCAACATCCTCGACACCCCGGGCCATCAGGACTTCTCCGAAGACACGTACCGCACGCTCATGGCCGTCGACAGCGCCGTCATGGTCATCGACGTCGCGAAAGGCGTCGAGGCGCAGACGAAGAAGCTCTTCAAAGTCTGCTCCGACCGCGGCATCCCGATTTTCACGTTCGTCAACAAGCTCGACCACTATGGCAAGGCCCCGCTCGACCTCATGGACGAAATCGAGACCGTGCTCGGCATCCGCTCGTACCCCATGAACTGGCCGATCGGGCAGGACGGGCAGTACATGGGCGTCTACGACCGCCGCGAGAAAAAAATTCTCCTTTTCGCCGCTGACACGAGCCACGGCCAGCAGGCGCGCGTCGCCGACGTCTACGAACCGGATGACCCCGCCGCCATCGCGCGCATGGGACAGGACACCTACGACGCCCTCATGGCTGACATCGAGCTCCTCGACGAGGCGGGCGAGTCGTTTGACATGGAAAAAGTCAACGCCGGCGAGCTCACGCCGATGTTCTTCGGCTCCGCCATGACGAATTTCGGCGTGCAGGATTTCCTCGAAGGCTACATCCGCATGGCTCCGAAGCCCCAGCCGCGCAAATCGAGCGACGGCCTGATCGCCCCGGACGACGAAAAATTCTCGGGCTTCGTCTTCAAAATCCAGGCCAACATGAACCCCGCGCATCGCGACCGCCTCGCGTTCATCCGCATCTGCTCCGGCAAATTCGAGCGCAACATGGAAGTCTGGCACGAACGCAGCGGCAAACTCATCAAGCTCGCGCAGCCGCAGCAATTCCTCGCGCAGGACCGCCAGATCATCGACACCGCATACCCCGGCGACATCGTCGGCCTCTTCGACCCCGGCGTCTTCGGCATCGGCGACACCATCTGCGACCCGTCGCACAAATTCAAATACGCCGACTTCCCGGTGTTCCCGCCAGAAAAGTTCGCCCGCGTGCAGGCGAAAGACACCATGAAGCGCAAGCAGTTCGTCAAAGGCATCGAGCAGCTCACGCAGGAAGGCGCCATCCAGCTCTTCCAGCAGGCCGGCGCCGGCATGGAAAGCTACATCGTCGGCACCGTCGGCACGCTGCAGTTCGAAGTCCTCGAATACCGCCTCAAAAACGAGTACAACGTCGACATCGAAATGCAGATGCAGCCCTACGAAGTCGCGCGCTGGATGGCCTGGGAAGACGGCCGGGAAGTCACCCCCGCCAGCCTCAAAGGCGCGGACCGCGGCATGTTCGTCTATGACCGGCACGAAAACCCGGTGCTGCTCGTCAGTAACGAATGGGCACTCGGGTGGATTACGGATAACAACCCGGATCTGATTTTGAATCACGTACCGTTTGATAAAAAAGAAGCTTAAAAAGGAGCACGCGAAGAAAGGCTTGTGTTCGGGTCGGTCGGGGGCCTTCAACGAAAACAACGATGACACGGCCTGTCGGGCTTGATGTGAGACGAAGCATGTTGTTCACATCACGATGCCTCGTTTGGCTGCGTTACCTTACATCTAAAAGTTTTCTTATGAAGTCCCCCGACCTCCCGAAGGATGGTTGTCAGCTCGCGGCCTGTGGGGGAGGAGAGAACTTTCCCAGACGAAAGGCCCGCAGACATCCCGCTCCCGCGCAAATGCTGTCCCTTCATGAAAATGTCCCGCCCCTCCCAGCGTGTCGGAGCTGTCCTACCGTGCCCCGACATGCCCAACCTCGCAAAGGCAGGACTCCGCCCTCCCTTCGCGAACTTGGATTTTTCCTTCGGGAAGGCGGGGACTTCGAGACAGCGAGCGAAGCGGTGAACATCCGAAGCGGCGCCAAAAGAAACAGGACAGCCACGCTGAAAGCAATCCTTCCGCTTCTCATCGAGCCATGATCTGGGCGCGAGGGAAGATTCGCCGCTGAACGAGTCGGCTCGAAGCCCCCGCCTGACTGCGACCACGAACAAATCTCCGCGACTACAAACCAAAGGAGTCCTAAACTTTGATAAAAAAAGGCATCATCCTCGCCGGCGGCTCCGGCACGCGCCTCTATCCTCTGACCCGCGTCGTCTCGAAGCAGCTCATGCCGATTTATGACAAGCCGATGATTTATTACCCGCTCTCGACCCTCATGCTCGCGGGTATCGACGACATCCTCATCATCACGACGCCTGAGGATTCGCATCTTTTCTCCGCGCTCCTCGGCGACGGCAGCCAGCTCGGCATCTCCATCCGTTACGCCGTCCAGCCGAGCCCGGACGGCCTCGCGCAGGCGTTCCTGATCGGCGAGGACTTCATCGCAGGCGAAGGCTGCGCCCTCGTCCTCGGCGATAACATCTTCTACGGCTCCGACCTCGCCAAATCCATGCAGCAGGCCGCCGCGCAGGACGAAGGCGCTACCGTTTTCGCCTACTACGTCCGCGACCCCGAGCGCTACGGCGTCGTCGAATTTGACAAAGAGGGCAAGGCGCTCAGCCTCGCCGAAAAGCCAGAACACCCTCGTTCGAACTACGCCGTCACCGGCCTCTACTTCTACGACAAGGACATCGTTGACATCGCGAAAGACGTCAAGCCCTCGCCGCGCGGCGAACTCGAAATCACCGATGTCAACAAGGCCTATCTTTCGCGCGGCACGCTGCGCGTCCAGAAAATGCGCCGCGGCTACGCCTGGCTCGACACCGGCACGCATGAAAGCCTCCTCGCGGCCGGCAGCTTCGTCGCCACCATCCAGGCACGCCAGGGCCTCAAGATCGCCTGCCTCGAAGAAATCGCGTACCGCATGGGGCATATTGGGAAAGAGCAGCTGCTGAAGCTGGCGGAGCCGCTGAAAAAGAATGAGTACGGGAAGTATCTGATTCAGCTGGCGAAAGAGTAAGGAGAGCACGCGAAGGAAGGGCTCGTGGGCGGGGAGGTCGGGGGACTTCAACGATAAGCAGACGCTTAGCGCTTCAGCGCTTAGCGGTCGCTTATGCTTTAGCTAAACAACGATGACACGGCCTGCCAGGCTTGATGGGAGACAAAACTTTTTGTTCACATCTCGATTGCCTCGCTCGGTTTCGTTACCTTACATCTAAAAGTTTTCTTATGAAGTCCCCCGACCTCCCGAAGATGAATCGTGCCTCGCGGCCTCATTCTGTGAGGGGATTCGTTCTCGGGCGAAGGGGGCGTCATCAGCCGCGGGGAAGGGGGAGAGATTTCCCAGACGGGACGTTTGTTGACATCCAGCTCCCACGCGCGCGTGCCCGCTTTCAGCGTACGCACTCACTGTCCCAATGTCTTCCTTGCGCACATCTTTCCTCTTTCCAATCATCCCCTGCACGATGTCATTCAGTTAAGAGCCAGGCCCCTCTAGAGCAATGTCATTAAGTTAAGGGCCAGGCCCCCTCTAGAGGGGGCTGTCAGCGAAGCTGACTGGGGGAGTAGTTGGGTGCTGGAGACAAACAAGAATGCGTCATGTTGCTAAAGGACTTTACATTATCTCCGAGGGAGGGGGCCAGAGATAGATTGACTTTGCACCGCGAACCATTCCCTTCGGGGGCAGGTGGGGAACTTCGCCCCTGCTGAGCCCCGAAACATCCGCTTCGCGTCGCAGCCATCCACTTCGGGAAGGCGGGGACTCTGTGTTAGATGAACCACGAAACGCTACTTCCGCGATGTGGTCATTCGCTTCGGAAGGGCGGGGACTTCGAGACAGCGAGCGAAGCGGTGAACATCCGAAGCAGCGCCGAAAAAGACAACAAAGTTGAGCTGAAAACAGTTGCATCAGTTTACATCGAGCCCCAATCTGGGCGCGAGGGAAGATTCGCCGCTGAACGAGTCGGCTCGAAGCCCCCGCCTGACCGCGACCACGAAAGAATCCTCCGCGAACCTCCGCTTCGCGCCCACGAACAACCCTACAACCCTACACCACTCAAACGAAAGGACCCACACAATCCATGACCATCATCATCACCGGCGGCGCCGGTTTTATCGGCAGCAACTTCATCTACTACGAACTCCAGAACCACCCGGAAGACCGCCTGATCTGCCTTGATAAGCTCACCTATGCCGGCAACCTCGAAACGCTCGAAGCCGCGCAGAAGCACGAAAACTTCAAATTCGTCCGCGCCGACATTGCCGACCGCAAGGCCGTCTACGCACTCTTCGAGGCCGAGCACCCCGACATCGTCGTCAACTTTGCCGCCGAGAGCCATGTCGACCGCTCCATTGAGAACCCTGAAATCTTCCTCCAGACGAACATCATCGGCACGAGCGTCCTGCTCGACGCCTGCCGCAAATATGGCATCACACGCTATCATCAGGTTTCGACCGACGAAGTCTATGGCGACCTGCCGCTCGACCGCCCCGACCTCTTCTTCACCGAGGAGACCCCGCTCCATACGTCGAGCCCCTACAGCGCATCGAAAGCCTCGGCCGACCTCCTCGTCATGGCTTATCACCGCACGTACCAGCTGCCGACGACGATTTCCCGTTGCTCGAACAACTACGGCCCCTACCATTTCCCTGAAAAACTCATCCCGCTCATGATCATCAACGCCCTCGCTGACAAAAAGCTCCCGGTTTACGGCACGGGCGAAAACGTCCGCGACTGGCTCTATGTCGAAGACCACTGCGCCGCCATCGACCTCATCATTCGCAAAGGCTGCGTCGGCGAAGTCTACAACATCGGCGGCCATAACGAGCGCCGCAACATCGACGTCGTCAAGACCATCCTCCAAGCGCTCAAAAAGCCGGAATCCCTCATCGAACACGTCGCCGACCGCAAAGGCCACGACCGCCGCTACGCCATCGACCCGACGAAGATTCACAACGAACTCGGCTGGCTGCCCGCGACGAAATTCGAGGACGGCATCCAGAAGACGATCCAGTGGTATCTCGACAACCGCGACTGGTGGCAGCACATCATCAGCGGCGCGTATCAGGACTACTACGAAAAGATGTACGGCCACCGCGCCAAACTCTGATTTCCTGATTTCCCTAGGGAGGCATGCAACATGTCCATCGAATCCATCCGCCCGCAGCTCGATGACGAAACCTGCAAGAAGCTCGCTGTCTGGCTCTGCGACAACGCCCTCAAAACCACGTCCTACTATATCCAGGAGACGTACGAAGCCCTCAAGGAATATGCGGAAAACGGGATGACCGAAGACATCCTCGGCAGCATGCGCGAAGCCATGCACCGTCCCGATATGACCGAGCGCGAGGCCACGATCCTGACGGAAGGCGAACTCCGCCGCGGCATCAAGCAGCTCCAGATCTGGGCCGAACGTCCCCGCGACACGAACGCCCGCTTCTTCCGCCTCAAATACAATCAGGTGAACTGGGAGTGATGGGGAAGCTCATCTCAAAGGCCCCCTCCCAGAGGGGGCTGTCAGCGAAGCTGACTGGGGGAGTCTCACAAGATGGGCGTTTGCGATGCAGGATGGCTGACATACGCGGGCTGTGCAGCAACTTCTTTCCGCGCCCGCATAAATTTCAATCGTGCATTTCTTACGTCGTTCTTGTGAGACTCCTTCCGCCCTTTGGGCACCTCCCTCTGAGAGGGAGGCAAGCATTCTCGTGCCTCTCCATTTTACTTGTACAAATCCTGCTGTTTGTCATGCTTTCTATCTTTTCCACATCTGCAGTCTCCGCCGCGCCTGTCCCTCTGCGCGGCGTCCCTGCGGCCGCCGGGGCGGCCATTCCGCTTTGCGGAGTTATTGAGGGCTTTTATGGCACGCCGTGGACGGAGGACGCCCGCCTCGACATGATTTCTTTCTGCGGGCGTACGGGCTTCAATGCCTATATCTACGCGCCGAAAGACGACCCGTACCATCGCGAAAAATGGCGCGAGCCATACCCCGAAGGCGAACTTGCCGACCTTTCGCGCCTCGTCGCCGCCGCGCAGAAAAACGGCGTCCGCTTCATCTTCGCCGTCTCGCCCGGCCTCGACCTGCATTTCGGCGCAGGGGAGGACGCCGACTGCGCCGCCATGCTCGCGAAATTCGAAGCGCTCTACCAGCTCGGCGTCCGCGACTTCGCCATCTTCTTTGACGACATCGAAAGCCGCGACGGCGCCGGACAGGCCGCATTCCTCCGCGCCGTCGACACCGATCTCCGCGCCCGCCACAGCGACATCCATTCCCTCATCACCGTCCCCACGGAATACAGCTATGACACCATGCAGGACGGGCAGGGGAGCCCGACCGCTTACACGCGCGCCTTTGCGGCGGGTCTCACAGGCACGGACATCCTCGTCCTCTACACCGGCGACGGCGTCGCCAAAGGCGGCCTCACGGCCGAAAGCCTCGCCAGCGCCCGCAGTCTCTACGGCGGCCGCCCGCTCGGCCTCTGGTGGAACTATCCCGTCAGCGACTACGACGAAGCCAAGCTCGCCCTCGGCCCCATCGAAAAACTGCCGCTCGATGGGGGAGGCGTCCCTGCCATCTTCTACAACCCCATGAAGCACGAGCGCCTCAGCAAAATCGCCCTCGCCACTGGCGCGGCGCTCGCCCGCAATCCCGAAACCTACGATCCCGAAGCTGCCTGGCATCAGGCCATCCAAACCTACGCAGTCGCAGAAAGCCGAGCTGCAGAGAGCCTCGCCGCAAAGCGTACCACCATGGAAAGCCGCGCCAGCGAAGCACCTGCGCGCGATCTCGCCGCCGCCATGGAAACCTTCGCCGACCACAGCACCCACATGAAAAACAGCTGGGCCGACATCGGCCGCCCCGACGCGCCAGAATTTCGCCATGCAACGGGCAACCTCTTCGCCGCCATCGACCAAGGCGCCCCCGAAGCCGTCACCCTCTCCCGCCTTCACGACCTCGATGCCCGGCTTTCCGCCATCGAACAGGATGCCGACAGCCTCGAACAGAACATCGATGATGCAACACTTGATGAATGCCGGCCGCAGATTCAGCGGTTGAAGCGTATGGCGGACGCTGCCCGTTGTGGCCTCAGGATTCTTGAAAATACGAGCGATGAAACTGCTCACGTGCAGTTCCGAGCATTGCGAAAAGAGCTCGCAGGGGATACTGGCGCCCGTATCAGCGATGATGCCATCGAAGTGTTGCTGGAGGAGATTGTTGCGAGAGTAGGGGAATGAGCAAAATCCAACACTTGGCCCCCGCCCGCCTCGCGCACGAACAAATATCCGCGCCCACGAAATCCCCTTGACACCCATCCGCCCTCGTGTTATACTCATACCCATACAAGCAAAAGCAATGACGGAGAGGAGAAGCATCCTCGCTTCCCCACATAAGCGCCCCCACCCCCTCGAAGAGAGCTGCCCACGCTGGGACGGCAGCAGGGGACAAGCGCCGAACTACCCTCCCGAGCCGCAGGCCCAAAGGCATTTTGCCGAGTAAGTACTGCCGGACGCCCCCGTTACCATGGGCTAGGATTTGTGCACGAATCCGAACAAAGCGGCTTGCGAAAGCAAGCAGGGTGGTACCACGAGCTCACAGCCCGTCCCTGTACATAGGGGCGGGCTTTTCTGCACCCTGCGCTCGCCCAAAGCAACCCCACACCCCACCGACGCGTTTCGGTGACCCGCTTCGCGCCACCGAACCTCCCTTCGGGAGGGCGGGGGCTTCCAAAAGGGATCTTTTAGCTGTAAGGAAACGGAAACAACCGAGATTTTACGATGTGAACCAAACGTCTCAAAGTTCGTTGAGCCTTGCAGGCCGTGTCAGCGTTGATCCCGTTGGAAGCCCCCGCCCGACCCGAGCACGATTCCCACTTCGCGACCACGAACCTTTCCATATCACCCAAACAAGGAGGACCCCAACCATGATCATCGTCATGAAACCCACGTCCACGAAAGAAGACCTCGCCCGCGTCACGTCCAAAATCGAATCCGTCGGCCTCTCCACGCACCTTTCCGTCGGCAAGGAGCGCACGATCGTCGGCGTCATCGGCGACAAGAAAATCATCGCCAACCTCGAAATGAACATGATGCCCGGCGTCGAAAAAACCGTCCGCATCACCGAGAAATACAAGCTTGTCAGCCGCGAATTCCACCCGGAAGACAGCGTCATCGACGTCGCTGGCGTCCCGGTCGGCGGCAAGAACCTCGTCGTCATGGCCGGCCCGTGTTCCGTCGAATCGACCGAGCAGCTCGAAGAAGCTGCCGAAGCCGTCGCGAAATGCGGCGCCAAATTCCTGCGCGGCGGCGCGTTCAAGCCCCGCACGAGCCCGTACGACTTCCAGGGCCTCGCCGAAGAGGGCCTCAAGATGCTCCGCACCGCGGCCGACCACAATGGCCTCAAAGTCGTCACTGAAATCGTCGACAAAGACGACATCGACCTCATCGGCACGTACGCCGACATCTACCAGGTCGGTGCGCGCAACATGCAGAACTTCCAGCTCCTCAAGGCCCTCGGCAAAGCAAAGAAGCCTGTCATGCTGAAGCGCGGCCTCTCGGCGACCATCAGCGAGTGGCTCAACGCCGCCGAATACATCGCCGCTGGCGGCAACGAAAACATCATCCTCTGCGAGCGCGGCATCCGCACGTACGAAACTTTCACGCGCAACACCCTCGACCTCTCGGCCGTCGCCGCCGTCAAAGAGCTCAGCCATCTGCCGATCGTCGTCGACCCGAGCCATGGCACCGGCCGCTGGGAAATGGTGCGCCCCATGGCCCGCGCCGCTGTCGCCGCCGGCTGTGACGGTCTCATCATCGAAGTCCATCCGCATCCGGAAGTCGCCCTCTCCGACGGCGACCAGAGCCTCACGCCGAAGAACTTCAAGGCCCTCATGGAAGAAGTCGGTGAATTTGGAAAGCTGATGGGGAAGACCTTATGAGTCAGATCAAACTTGCTATCATCGGCGTAGGGTTGATCGGCGGTTCTTTGGGCCTCTGCCTCAAGCGCGCCCTCGGCGACAAGATTTTCATCACCGGCCTCTGCCGCACCGACCGCTCCATGCAGCACGCCATGCAGCGTGGCGCCGTCGACTACGCAGGCAGCGACCTCGAAAAAGTCGTCGGGGACGCCGACATCATCTTTCTTTCTCCGCCCGTGCTCCAGATTGTCCCGATGGTGCAGAAAATCGCCCCGTACCTCAAGAAAGGCGCCATCCTCACCGACGCGGGCAGCACGAAATCCTACCTGTCCGAGCACCTGCGCCCCATCCTGCCCGAAGGCGTCACCTACATCGCCGGCCACCCCATGACCGGCAAGGAAAAGAGCGGCGTCGACGCGGCCGACCCCGACCTCTTCCGCGGCAAAGCCTACGTCATCGTGCCGACCGGCGCACCGAAGGAGGCTGTTGACAAACTCATGAGCATCCTGCAGTACACCGAAGCGAACTTCACCACGCTCGACCTCGCGACGCACGACCGCTGCGCCGCCGTCATCAGCCACGTCCCCCACGTCACTGCCGCCGCCCTCGTCACGCTGCTCGCGCGCACCGGCGGCGACCGCGAAGCCTGCACCCGCCTGATCGGCGGCGGCTTCAAAGACACGACCCGCATCGCCTCGTCGAACGCCGACATGTGGGCCGACATCTGCATGACGAACGGCCCCGCCATCGCCGAAAACCTCCGCGCCCTCCAGGGCATCCTCGGCGAAATCATCGAAGCCTGCGAGACCCATGACCGCCAGTTCATCCACGACTATTTCACCGCCTCGAAGCGCATCCGTGACGGACTCCTGGAAAATGCCGCAAAAGAAAAAATCGATCCGAACTGAGTCTGCGCTTGGCTGGCTTGCCGCCAATCTCATGCCCCTATCGACAACGAAGGAGATTTCCGCTAAAATATGAGTATCGCAAAATTTTTGAAACAAGCAGCTGTCATCCTCTCGTTCCTCTGCCTTGGCGCCACGACGTGCCTGGCGGCGGGGGCGGGGACGGCGGCGAATGGAGGAACACAGCATATGGCAAACCGCATCGCAGTCATCGAGACGAACCTTGGCACGATTGAGCTTGAACTTTTCGAGGACAAGACGCCGATCACGACGAAGAATTTCATCGACCTCGCGGAAAAGGGCTTTTATGATGGCGTCATCTTCCACCGCGTCATCGACGGCTTCATGATTCAGGGCGGCGATCCGACCGGCACAGGCATGGGCGGCCCGGACTACACGATCGAGGATGAGTTCCGCGATGATTTGAAATTCTCAGGCGATGGCATCCTCGCGATGGCGAATACGGGCATGCCTCACACGGGCGGCAGCCAGTTCTTCATCACGCTGGCCGCGACACCGTGGCTCAACGGCCACCATACGATTTTCGGCAAGGTCGTGAAGGGCATGGACGTCGTCAAGAAGATCGGCCACACGGAGACGGACTACGCTGACCGCCCGGTCGAGGACGTCGTGATGAAGAGCGTCACGATCAAGGACGCCGAGTAATTTTGGCAGCTTTCACCTACATCGTGCGCTGCGCCGACGGCACGCTCTACACGGGCTGGACGGACGACATCGAAAAGCGCCTCGCGGCCCACAACAGCGGCCATGGGGCGAAATACACGCGTTCGCGGCGGCCCGTGACGCTCGTGCACCTCGAGACGTTTCCGACAAAGGAAGCGGCCATGAGCCGCGAGTGGCATATCAAGCGGCTTTCGCGCGCCGCAAAGCTCACCTTGATTGACAAGTCTGACGAAACTCCTTATAATAAATAAGTTGAAAATCCGATAGAAAAGGGGAATACCTCATGCCAGATAAAAAAGTCCTCGTCTCCCAGGAAGGCTATGACAAGCTTGTCGAAAAGCTCAACTACCTCAAGAGCGTCAAGCGCCTCGAAATCGCTGACCGCCTCAAAGCCGCCATCGCGCTCGGCGACCTCTCCGAGAACTCGGAGTACGATGACGCCAAGAACGAGCAGGCATTCAACGAGGGCGAGATCCTCGAGACCGAAGCGAAGATCCGCAATGCCGAGATCATCGCAACGGGCTCGGGCGACGTCGTGCAGATGGGCTCGACCGTCGTCGTCATCGATCAGGAATTTGCTGAAGACGGCCCCGAGACGTTCATGATCGTCGGCTCGACGGAAGCCGATCCGGACGAGGGCAAGATTTCGAACGAGTCCCCGCTCGGCCAGGCCCTGCTCGGCCAGAAAGTGGGCTCCGTCGTCGACGTCCACGCACCGGCAGGCATCATCAAGTATGAAATCCAGGAAATCAAAGGCTAAGGAGCATTTTATTTTGAGCGAAAACAAGCAGAAGAAGGGGCAGCAGCAGCCTGCTCCTGCGGAAGACCTCAATGAGATGATGAAGGTCCGCCGCGAGAAGATGGAGGCGTTCCGCCAGATGGGCGTGCCGCCATTTGGCCATCGCTATGATGTCACGTACCATACGGCCGATATCCATGAGAAATTCGACCACCTCGAAGGCGAGGAGGAGAGCGACGAAGAAGTCCGCATCGCGGGCCGCCTCATGGCCATCCGCGGCCACGGCAAAGCGTCGTTCTGCACGCTGAATGACCGCACGGGCAACATCCAGGTCTATTTCAAGATCGATGTGCTCGGCGAACACAAATACAAGGAAGAGTTCAAGCGCCTCGACATCGGCGACATCGTCGGCATCCAGGGCAAAGTCTTCCGTACGCGCCGCGGCGAACTGACCGTCCGCGTCGACGACTTTGACCTGCTG
>CACZFT010000084.1 GCA_902780535.1 uncultured Selenomonas sp.
TGACCGTCGCGATGTTCGTGTAGACATTGTCGACTTCCTTCATGGCCGCCTCGACATTCTGGACCTGCTGGTCCATGTTGCCCGAGACGCCACTGATGGTCTCGGCGACATGCATCGACGCTTCGGCCGACTGGTGCGCATTTGCCGTGAGCTGTTCGGACGAGGCCGCTACCTGCTCCGATGTCTTCGCGATTTCCGAGATGAGATGGCGGAGCTTGCCGCCCATCGTGTTGAACGAGGCTGCGAGGTCGCCTGTCTCGTCCTGCGTATCGACGATGATGTCATCCTGCGAGAGGTCGCCGCCCGCGAAATCCTCCGCATGGCTGCGGATGGCCTCGATGCGCGTCGAGATGCTGTCCGCGAATTTCAGCGAGGCCGCGACGGCAATCAGGATGCCGAGAATCGTCAGGATGCCGTACGCAATCTTGAGCTTTGTCAGCGAAGCGAAAACGACGTCGCGCGGCACGGAAATCGCCATGACCCAGCCCGTCGTCGGGACGGAATGATAGGCGATGACCTTCGTGCCCTCGGACGAATCGGCCTCGAAATAGCCTTCGCCCTTCTGCACCATTTCGTCGAAATGCGCTTTCATCCGTCGAGGCGATGATGTTGCCTTTCGGGCTGATCAGCAGGCCTTTGCCCTCGCCGTGATATTTGAGATTCGCAACGGCCTCTTCGAGCGTCCCAAGCTCGATGTCCTCGCAGATCGCGCCTGCGAATTTGCCCGTCCCGTCCTCATACGGCATGGCGGCCGTGACGACGAGCTTGCCATTCGTCGAGTCCTTGTAGACCTCTGTGAACGACAGCTTGCCATTCGCCGCTTTCGCCTGCTTGTACCAGCCGCGCTCCTGCGGGTTGACCTTGCCCGTGTTGTCCTTCTTTGCCGAGACGAACGTGCCCGTCTCCGTCGCATTCACGAGGCCGACGATCTCCTTGTCGCTCGCGACCATCTTCAGCAGCGACTGCATGTTCGCGATGTCGCCCTTGTTGCCGACCGTCGGCATGACCTCGGCCGCTGCGACGGCATAGTTCGACTTGCCGTGAATCCACCCATCGAGCCCCTGCGCCTCGGCGCCGACCGTCGCGCTGAGCTCGCCCTCGACACTCTGCTCGAGGTTGCTGTACGCCACATAATAGCCCACGCACGACATGACCGCCATAATGACGCCCACAAGCGCCGCAAGGACAAAGAACTTCTGCCGAATCTTCATGAAACCGCTTCCCTTCTCCACTTTATCTGAATATCTCCCAAGGTATTCTACATACTTCCTATCCTTTGAAGTATAATTCGCTTTCTGAGAGTGAGGTTCCTGCTTTCATGAAAAAAATTTGAAAAAGTCCATGACGATGGCTCTGGCAATCTTTCGGCAGGCAAGATATAATCAGAGACAGAACGAATCCGCTGCAGAAAGGAAGGCTTGACGCGCGATGGACACGACGAACCTGAAAGAAATCACGACCTCGGTCTACACATTTTCCGACCTCATCGAAAACCACTGCCTCTACGTCGACAAGACCGCCTATATCTACAAGTTGCTCAAAGTCACAAAAGGCCAGTTCTTCTGCGCTCGCCCGCGCCGATTCGGCAAGAGCCTGACCATCTCGACACTCGAAGCCGTCTTCCGCGGCCGGCGCGAGCTCTTTGACGGGCTGTATCTCGGCAGCGCCGATTACGACTGGCAGGTGCATCCCGTCATCCATATCGATTTTACGCAATGCGTCATGGACACGATGCCGCAGCTGCAGAAATCGCTCTGCTACCAGCTGGAAGAGATTGCAAAAAGTTACGGACTGAAACTCACGGATGATGATCCTGCTCTGCTTTTCAACAAGCTGATCCGCACACTCTATGACAAAACGGGCACGGAAGTTGTCCTCCTGATCGATGAATACGACAAGCCGGTCTTCGAGCATCTGGACGACGCCAAGGATGCGGAGCTCTATCGCAATTTCCTTTCGTCCTTTTATCAGATCATCAAGGGTGCCGAACCCATCCTGCGTTTCACATTTTTGACAGGCGTGACAAAGATTGCAAAACTTTCCGTCTTCAGCAAGCTGAATCATCTGACAGACATCACCATGCGTCCAGAATTCGCCTGCATGTTCGGCTACACGCAACAAGAGCTCGAAGCAAACTTCTCTGCCTGGCTGGATGCTGCTGTCAAAGATGGCGTCCACGCTGTTCTAAGCAAAAGCGGCCGTCTCAACCGCACCGGGCTCCTCGCGGAAATCAAGCTCTGGTATGACGGCTTCCGATTCTCGGACGGTGCAGAAACGGTCTACAATCCCATTTCGATTGGAAAGTTTTTCCTCAATCATCACACCTTCAAAAATTTTTGGTTTGAGACAGGGACTCCAACATTTCTCGTAAATCTCCTGAAGCGCAATCGTTTGACCGTTCCTGACATTGATGGCACGTTGCTCTCCGAAAGTTATCTGGATACGTTCGATATTGCTGAACTCGCAGGCACACAAGTCGAAGACGAGCGCATCCTTGACCTGCTTTTCCAAACAGGTTATCTGACCGTCGACCACCTTGCCGCTACACTTCCGGAACGCCTTTTCAAGATGCGTTTCCCAAATCACGAAGTCGCTTATTCCTTCGCAAGAGAACTCCTCAGTGCCTACACCGCTCCACGACGTCCGACGAAATACCTCTATGAACTCCTCTCAGCTGCGGAAAGCGGCCGCACGGAAGGCATGGTGGACGTCTGGAAAGATTTCTTCGCCGGCCTCCCCTATGACATCCAGATCAAAGCGGAAAAATACTATCAGTCCATCATCTACACGCTCTGCCGCCTCTGCGGCATGGACATCCTGACAGAAGTCGCAACGAACAAAGGACGCATCGACGCCGTGCTCGATGCGGGAAAGCATCTCTACATCCTGGAGTTCAAGCTTCAAAAAACGGCGGACGCCGCCCTCGCCCAGATCGACGAAAAATCCTATGCCGAAAAATACCTCCGTCCCGCCCGCGAAAAAGGCCAGACCATCCATGCCGTCGGCATCAACTTCTGCTATGCGCCAGAGGATCGGACGATTACGGAGTGGAAGGAACACATCCTTTGATAATAACCACAACCACGAAAAAGGAGCAACCGCAAGATCATTTGCGATTGCTCCTTTTTTATGTGAGAAGGGTGTCTGTTTTTTAGTCGAGCGCCTCGAACGCCTGATCGAGGTCGTAGATGATGTCGTCGATGTGCTCCGTGCCGATGGAAAGGCGGATCGTCGACGGGGTGATGCCGGAGGCGAGGAGCTCTTCTTCGCTCATCTGGGAGTGCGTCGTGGATGCCGGATGGATGACGAGCGATTTGACGTCGGCGACGTTCGCGAGCAGGGAGAAGACTTTGAGATGGTCGATGAATTTCTTCGCCGCCTCGGCGCCGCCCTTGATCTCGAACGTGAAAATCGAGATGCCGCCGTTCGGGAAATATTTCTGGTAGAGCGCATGGTCGGGATGGTCAGGAATGGCCGGATGGTTGACCTTCGAGACGTGCGGGTTCTTCGAAAGATAATCGACGACTTTGAGCGCGTTTTCGACATGGCGCTCGACGCGCAGCGACAGCGTCTCGACGCCCTGCAGCAGCAGGAACGCATTGAACGGCGAAATCGTCGCGCCCGTGTCGCGGAGGAGCAGCGCGCGCAGATACGTGACATACGCCGCCGCGCCGATGTCCTTTGCAAAGCTCAGGCCGTGGTAGCTGACATTCGGCTCGACGAGCCACGGGAAGCGGCCCGAGGCGACCCAGTCAAACTTGCCGCTGTCGATGACGACGCCGCCGAGCGTCGTGCCGTGGCCGCCGATGAACTTCGTCGCCGAGTGCACGACGATGTCGGCGCCATACTCGAACGGGCGCAGCTGGTACGGCGTCGCGAACGTGGAATCGACGACGAGCGGAATCTTGTGCGCGTGCGCGATTTTCGCGACAGCCTCGATGTCGATGAGGTTCGCGTTCGGGTTGCCGACGGACTCGATGTAGAGAATCTGCGTGTTGTCCTGGATGGCGTCCTCAAAGACCTGCGTGCCCTTCGTCGGATCGACGAACGTCGTCTCGATGCCGAAATCGGGGAGCGTATGCTCGAAGAAGTTGTACGTGCCACCATAGATCGTCGTCGCAGCCACGATGTGCTGGCCCGCATGGACGAGGCCCTGGATGGCCGCCGTGACAGCCGCTGCGCCGGATGCAAATGCAAGTGCCGCGACGCCGCCTTCGAGCGCGGCGAGGCGCTTCTCGAGCACGTCCTCCGTCGGGTTCGTCAGGCGGCCGTAGATGTTGCCCGCATCCTTCAGGCCGAAACGGTCCGCGGCGTGCTGGCAGTTGCGGAACACATAGCTCGTCGTCTGGTAGATCGGCACGGCACGCGCATCCGTCGCGGGGTCGGCTTCTTCCTGGCCGACATGCAGCTGCAGCGTCTCAAAGTGGTACTTTCTCTCTTCGCTCATAACACGTTCCTCCTGTATCTCACGTCCAGTAAACATATCTGATTGCTATGTTTGGAATTATACAGTGTTACAGTTCATCTGTCAAGAGAATTTTTCAAAATCAGGAATTCGCCCGTTCCTTCACCGGCCGCATCACTCTCTTGTTGATGTCCATTGCGGAAATCAATGTCTCAAGCGCGTCTTTGGCCAGCATGCAGGCGCGGCCGGTCGGATGGAAGCCTTCATGGTAATAGCGGCTCGCGGACTGCGAGAAATTTTCCTGCGCGATGCGGTCGTAGCCGTCGAGCTCGACGCTCGCGCCGCTGTCGAGAATCATCGTGTCGCTCGTGGAGTCCCAGCCCCAGCCGCCGCCACCGTAATAGATGTACTCGTAGTACGTCGTGAGCACAGGGCAGACGACGAGGTCGGCGTCGAGCTTCTCCGCGAGCGGCTGCATCGCGTCCTTCATCTTGACGCGGCGGTGCTTTATTTTGAGATCGGCGAGGACGTCGTTCAGCGCAGACTCGACCTCGGACTGCGGGATTTCCTCGACGTAGTGCATCGTATCATTGAGCGGCACATGGAGCGCGAGGTCGAGACGGTTTTCGATGATGTCTTCGACCTCGGCGTCGGCGGAATACGCACGGATGACGAGAGGGACGCGGGCGAGGCGCAGGGGCTTCGCTGATTGCTCTGTTGCGGCGAGAGCGACAGAAGAGAACAGGCAAAGGAACAAAGAAAGTACCGCACACAACATCAAATATTTCTTTTGCATAGGTCACACCTCTGAGAAGGGGGCTGGGGGTATCAATGAATCGCCTTTTTCTTGAACCGCCCGCCGACGATGTCGTGGACGGCGTTGATGGTGACGAAGGCGTTTTCGTCTTTTTCGAGCACGATTTCCTTGAGCTTATCCACTTCGAGGCGCGTGACGACGCAGTAGAGGACTTCTTTGCTGTCGCCCGTGTAGCCGCCCGCACCGTGCAGGAGCGTCACGCCGCGGCCGAGGCGGTCGTTGAGGGCCGAGGTGATGGCCTCATGCTCGTTCGTGACGATCATGACGGCATAGCTCTCGTCGAGGCCCTTGATGACGACGTCGATCATCTTGCTGATGACGAAGTAGGCGACGAGCGAGTACATCGCCTTGTCCCAGCCGAACAGCAGACCCGCGCTCGAAAGGATGAAGAGGTTGATGAACATGACGACTTCGCCGACGGAAAAGACGGAGCGCCGATCCATGATGATGGCGACAATCTCCGTGCCGTCGAGCGAGCCGCCCGCGCGGATGATGAGGCCAACGCCGAGGCCGTCGATGATGCCGCCGAAAATGGCCGCGAGGAACGGATCCTCCGTCACGCGCGGCAGCGTCTCGAACACGGCCGACCACGCCGAGAGGAAGCAGATAGCGATGAGCGTCGCGATGGCGAAGTTCTTGCCGATCTGCTTGTAGCCGAGGTAAAGGAACGGCAGGTTCATCACGACGAGGAAGAAGCCGAACGACATCGGCGTGACCGTGCTCGCCATGATGGAAAGGCCGACGACGCCGCCGTCGATGACGTGGTTCGGAATCAGAAAGAGCTCGAGGCCGATGGACGCGATGATGGCGCCGAGGAAGATCATCACGTACTTCTTGATGTAGAACGACGCCTTGCGGTGCTGGGCGATGGTCTTCTTCACTGCCGGCACCACGGGAATGGGGGACTGACCGCTGGGTTCTTGGGGATTGGGGGTCAAGTGATGTTCCGGCATGGACGTCACGCTCCTGTTCATAAGTTTTGTCCATTCCATTGTAACATAAAAGAGGACATTGTACTTGATAATTTGGTTGTTTTGCAAAGGAAGGCTTCTGCGAAAGAATCTTTTGTCCTCCGCAGAAGCCTTTCTCATAAATTGAAATGACCCATCTCCGACACACCCACCACCGCTTCGCGGTCCCCCTCCCTCGGAGAGGGAGGCTGAATTTGAATGGAGAACCTAGCCATTATTCCCACGCGACACTGTCATCGACGTCTTCGAGGATGCCCTTGAGATTCGGCAGCTCGCCGCTCTTGGCCGTGCCGAGGCAGAATGTCTCGCCGTCCTGCCGCACGAAGAGCGCCGTCACATCTTCGCCGCAGCTTTCGATGAGCGCCTTGCCTTTTTCCTCGCCGAGCACGAAGAGCGCCGTCGTGAGGATGTCGGAAAGCTCGCCCGCGTGCTCGCCGCGCGCGACGACGGTGACGCCCTCGAGGCCCGTCGCGGCCGGACGCCCCGTCGCGGGGTCGAAGATGTGATGGTAGCGCACACCGTCCTGCTCGAAGTAGCGCTCGTAATCGCCGGAGCTCGAGAGCGCGGCATCGCCGAGCGGCGCGACGCCGAGATACGTCTTCGGGTCGTCCGCGCGCGGATGGCGGATGCCGATGCGCCACTTCTTGCCCTTCGGATTGCTGCCGAGCGCATAGATGGAGCTGCCGCCGAGGCTCACGAGGCCGTTCTTGACGCCGTGCTTCTCGTAGATTTTTCGCAGGCCATCGATGGCGTAGCCTTTCGCGACGGCGCCGAGGTGGACGCGCATGCCGGCCTCCGTCAGTCGGGCGCTGTGGTCTTCCGCGCGGAGCTCGAGCTTCTGCCAGCCGACATGGCTGCGCGCTTCGGCGATTTCGGCGTCCGACGGGACGCGCTCACTCTCTGTGCCGATGCCCCAGAGCTTGATGAGCGGCCCCGTCGTGATGTCGAACGCGCCGTTTGTCTTTTCCGACCAGCCTTTGGAAAAGGCGAGCATCTCGTAGATTTCCGGCGAGACCTGCACCCACTCGCCTGTCCCGGCCGCGAGGCGCAGCGCCGTGAGGTCGCTGCCGTCCTTCTGGCTCGCGAGCGCGTCGAGCTTCTTGAGATAGGCGATGCCCTCCTCGACGGCCTGCTCCTGCTCCCCGTCATCCGCCTGCAGCTCGACGACCGTATCCATGACGACGGCCGTCTTTGTATAGGGCTCGCGGCCGCAGGCGGAGAGGGAAAGGGTGCAAATCAACAAGAGAAGAATCGAAAAAAGCCGCTTCATTCGTCTCACCCTTTGCTGGAAACCTCGTTGTACACGTCCTTCAGCAGTGTCTCTTTCCGCAGGCTCTCGCACTCGCAGTGCTTTTCGTCGGCGTCCACGCTGCGGATGGTGTCGAGCAGGATTTCGCCGATCATCGGAGCGCCGTCGTAGAAGATGTCTTTCATGTCGTCGTGCGACCAGGCGCGGCGGATGCCTTCGCCGTAGTTGACGGTGAAGTAGAGGCCCGCGTAGCAGGCGCCGATTTCGCGGGCGAGGTAGACCTCGGGCGCGATGCTCTGGCCGACGATGTCGGCGTGGCCCTGCATCATCGCGACTTCGGCCGGACTCTCGAAGTGGCGACCGTCCGTCACGGCATACGTACCGCGCGTGAAGATGCGGCCGTCGAAATGGTTCCGCGTTGCGGAAATCAGCGCCTTGCGGAGCTCGGGGCAGAGCGCGTCGCGCATGATGAGCAGGTACCGGCCGTCGAGCATGACGTCCTTGCGGCACGAGAGATCGAGGTAGTCGTCCGGGATCATGAAATCCCGCAGGTCGAGCAGCTTATTCACCGTGCCGACGCCGCCCTCGGAAAGGATGCGCCGCACCCCCGCTTCGCGGAAAACCCAGAAGACCTGCCGCGAGGCGTCGGCGCGCGTGACGCCCGAGCGCCAGCCGTGCATGCGGCACGTCAGCACGCGCTTGCCCGCGACGGAGAACAGCCGCATTGCCGGGCTCGCGCCATACGGCGTCGAAAAGTGCAGCTCGTCGGCGAGGATTTCGACATCCGCATCTTTCGACCGCGCGGGAAAATCACTCGAAAGCGTGCCGGAGCCGCCGACGATGGCGAAGGAGGCGGAGGGGACTTGGTCGAGAAGTTTCATGGTGAGGATTCATCCTTTCAAGATTTTTCGGGAGGTTCGTTTTCCCGCAGGAACACGCGGTCGCTGGCGCGCCGGCCGCCGTATTTCTTGCGCTTGTAGGCATTCTTCGCCGCGTACATGCGGTCGTCGGCAATCTTGATGTGCTCTTCGAAGGCTTTCGGGCTCGCGGGGTTGTTTTCGCTGACGCCGCAGGAAATCGAGCGGCGAGGCTTTCGAGCTGGTGGCGGACGGCCGTGCAGAGGGATTCGATGCGGGAAAGGTCCTCCCCGCGGACGACGACGAGGAATTCATCGCCGCCGACACGGGCGCAGAGATTCTCCGAGCCCGCAGGCTGGAAGATGTCTTCGAGGATGGCGGCCGTCACGCGCAGCAGGCGGTCGCCCGTCGCATGGCCGTAGAGGTCGTTCGCCTCTTTGAGCCCATTGACGTCGAAGAAGAGGACGGCGTAGCGGTCGCTGAGGCGCAGGGAGCGCACGGCGTCAAAGACGCCGGCACGAGAGAGCAGGCCTGTCAGCATGTCCTGCAGCGCCATGCGCTTGTAGATGCGGTTTTCCTGCGAATGCATGACCTGCCCGACGAAGCGGTAGACGTAGCAGAAGATGATGGTCAGGAGGAAGATGAGCAGGCCGCTCGCGATGACCTTGTTCGCGAAGAACAACTGCGCCGAGAAGCCGAAGTAGTTGACGAGATAGAACTGGATCATGCCGAGCACGACGGAGGCGAACGTTGCGAGGAAGCCATAGCGGAACAGGATGTCCCAGACGGGTTCTTTGCCGAGGGGGTGGAACCTGTGCCAGACGACGAGCAGGACGGCCACGAAAATCGTGATGTGCAGCAGTGGCAGCAGCGTCTTCATCGAGCAGACGCCGGCCGCCTGAAAGCTGACGGCGAAAACGAAGAGCGCGCCGAACCAGATGCGCAGGACGCCATACGTGCGCTGCCGCCCTTCGTCCTGTTCGGCGAGAAGCAGATACGTGAGGAACGGCAGCGGGAGGAAGAACAGCGCGCCGTATTCGACGCAGGCATTCTGATAGGGGTCGGCGGCCAGGATGGGCAGCATGCCCTGATAGCCCATCATCCAGACGATGAAGCTGATGGAAAAGATGGCGAGCGCGATGCCGCGCCGGACAAGCTTCACATGCCACCAGGCCACGAGCAGCACGAGAGCGACGACGAGCAGGACGAGCGTCGAGAGGAACAGCAGGAAGAACAGCACATTTTCCTCCAAGGGATAATGCCAGCTCGTGCCTGCATCCATGAGGTAGATGGGCATCAGGAAGGCATGCGCCTGATCCTGCATGGCCGTCATCTCGAGGACGACGTCGCCGCCATAGGCTCCATCAGGGATGGGAACGAAGCGCGTGACCTTGCCGAAAAGCTTGTACGGCGCGACATCGCCCATGCCATAGCGGTCGAGGACGCGGCCGTTCCACGAGGCGCGCAGGCAGACATGCTCAGCCGTGAGAGCGAGCACGGCCTGCGGACGGCTGAGTTCGCGCGGCAGCGGGATGCGGACGACGGCGCGGTCGCCGCGATGGAGGAGCGGCGCGAGCGTCGTGTCCTTGTGGACGCCGCCGCCGCGCTCGTAGACCGTGACCTGCGCCTGCGGGCGCAGATCGCCGCCGCGCGGCTCCATGGAACCTCGGAAAATGGCGAGGTCAGCCGCGCCGAGCAGGGCGATGCCCAGAACAAAGATGAGCACGAGGCGGAGGGCCCAGCGCTCTTCTGGGCGGTTCTTCCAGACGTTCCAGTTCATGCGGGCCCTCCTTCGTTCGGGTCAGAAATTTCGG
>CACZFT010000085.1 GCA_902780535.1 uncultured Selenomonas sp.
TTCGCCACTTTGTCGAGCGCGTGCGGCGGGAAGAACCCGAGACTCTGCTTGATGCGCTCGACGAATCCCTTCTCGCGCACCGCGCGGACCATGAACACCGGAATGATGAGCACGCCGACGATGATGGCCGCGATGTTGTACAGTAGTTGCATACTTCTCCCCTTTTCGCTCAGCCTTGAGCTTCCGCGTTCTTGAACTGGATGCTGTAAAGGTAGCTATACAGGCCGCCGAGGGCGAGGAGCTCCTCGTGCGTGCCCTGTTCTTTCACATGGCCGTGGTCGATGACGAAAATCTGGTCGGCATCGAAGATGGTCGAGAGGCGGTGCGCGATGACGAACGACGTGCGCCCTTCCATGAGCTTGTCGAGCGCCGCCTGCACGATCTTCTCGCTCTCGGTGTCGAGTGCGCTCGTCGCCTCGTCGAGAATCAGGATGCGCGGGTTCTTGAGAATCGCGCGCGCAATCGCCATGCGCTGGCGCTGGCCGCCCGAGAGGTTCAGCCCGCGCTCGCCGATCTGCGTGTCGTAGCCCTTCGGCAGCTGGCGGATGAACTCGTCAGCATTCGCGGCTTTCGCCGCCTCGACGACTTCCTCGTCCGTCGCGTCGAGGCGGCCGTAGCGGATGTTCTCACGCACGGTCGTCGAAAACAGCATCGTCTCCTGCGGCACGATGCCGATCTGCTCCCGGAGCGACGAAATCTTGACGTCGCGGATGTCGTGGCCGTCGATGAGAATCTGGCCGTCCGTCACATCGTAGAAGCGCGGAATCAGGTTCGCAATCGTCGACTTGCCCGCGCCGGACGGGCCGACGAACGCAATCATCTGGCCCGGCTTCGCCTCGAGCGTGACATGCTGGAGCGCCGGGACGCCTTTCTTGTACTCGAATGAGACATCGCGGCACTCGACATGGCCCTCCGTTTTCGGCAGCGTGATGGCATCCGGCTTGTCCTTGACCGTCTCCGGCAGGTCGAGCACCATGAAGACGCGGTCGACGGCCGCCATCGCGCGCTGGAGCGAGCCATAGACGCGGGACAGGCGCTTGACCGGATTTGCGAGGTTGACGGCATACGTCAGGAACGCGACGAGCGAACCTGCCGTCATGACGCCGTTGACGACCTCGTAGCCGCCGAACCAGACGATGAACGTCACGGAAAGTGCGGCCAGAAACTCGACCGTCGGCGTCAGCAGACTCGTCAGGCGGACGTTCTGCATGGCCGCTTGGAAATTCAGCTCGTTCTGCTTGCAGAAACGGTCGATTTCATACCCCTCGCGCACGAACGATTTCACGACGCGGATGGACGAGATGCTTTCCTGCAAGAGCGATGTAATATCCGCCATGCGCTCCTGGATCAGTGTGCCGTTGCGCTTGAGCTTGCGGCCGAAAATCTTCATCGCCTGCCCGACGAGCGGGATGACGACGAGCGTCAGCAGCGACAGCTTCCAGTCGAGCATGACCATCATGACGATGGAGCCGATGAGAATCGAGCCCTCCGTCACCATCTCGATGAGGTTCGTGACGAGCGCCGACTGGATGGCCGCGACATCGTTCGTGATGAAGCTCATCGTCTCGCCCGTCTGATGCTTGTCAAAATACGCCATCGGCATGCGCTGAAATTTGCGGAACATCGCCTCGCGCACGTCGATGATGACTTTCTCTCCAATATAAGAGACGAGATAGCTCTGCCCGTAGTAGAAGATGCCGCGGAACAGGAACACGACGACGATGCCGATTGCGATGAGGTTCAGCATCATCATGTCCTTGTCCATGAGCACCTTGTCGATCATGTCCTTGATAATCCACGGCAGGTACAGATTCGCCGCTGCCGCCATGACAATGCAGAAAATGGCGAGACCGAGGCGTTTGAGATACGGCTTGATGTACGAGAGAAGCCGCTTGTAATTCTTCATGAGAGATTGCTCCCGTTTTTCGTAAGATGGCGGCGCGCTGCCGCGAGAATCTTTTCCGCGACACGGCCCGAGGCCCCCGGAGGGCCGAGACGGCGGCAGGCCTCACGGAGCTTGCCGCAGACCCAGGCGCGATGCTCCTCGCCGCGATAAAGCGGCAGCACCTCGCGCGTGATGGCCTCCGGCGTCACCTGCTCCTGCAAGAGTTCCGGCTGGAACGTCTCGCCGAGCAGGATATTCGGCAGGCTGAAGCGCTCGATGTGCACGAGCAGCTTGCCGATGGCATACGACAGCGGCGACAGCCGGTAGAGCACGACGCACGGCAGTCCCATGAGCGCCGCCTCCATGACGACCGTGCCCGACGTCGCGATGGCCGCATCCATGAGACCCATGAGCGCATAGCGCGCCTCATGCGTCAGCATGACATGCACGCCCGCATCGTCAATCAGCGAGCGCAGCAGCCCCTCGTCCACGCCATCGGCGACAGGGAGATAAAACTTCGTCTCCGGCCGCTCGACGAGGAGCTTCTTCGCCGCCTGTAGCATGTCCGGCAGCAGCATCTCGATCTCCTGCCGGCGGCTGCCCGGGAGCAGCAGGACGCCGTGGTCTCCCTCCTCGAAGCCAAACACGCGCCGCGCTTCCCGCTCGGAGATTTCTGCCTTCACCGTATCGACGAGCGGATTGCCGACAAACGAAATCTTCGCGCCCGCCGCCTCATAGACCGGTAGCTCGTGCGGAAAAATCGCAACGAACTCGTCAGCAATCGCGGCGCACGACTTCGCGCGCCCCTTGCGCCAGGCCCAGGCCGACGGCGGGATGTACGAGAACACGGGGATGCCGAGCGATTTCGCGCGCTTTGCAAGCCGCCAGTTGAAATCCGGGTAGTCGATGAGCACGAGCAGGTCGGGCTGTTCCTCGCGCATCGCATCCGTGAGCCGGTTCAAGAGTTTCCGGATGCGGCCGAGATTCTTCAGCACTTCCCAGGTCCTCCATCTCGTGCCCGCCAAAGCCCACGAGCACCGTCTCCGGCGCCTGTGCAAGAAGGGCGCGCGCAATCCGCGCCCCATGGAGATCGCCCGAAGCCTCTCCGGCCGACAGCATGATCTTCAATCGCCCTTCCCCCTCGCGCAGAAAATTTTCCAGTACATCCTATTATACTATAACTTTCGACCAAATCAAAGAAATGTTTTCCATAAAAATACGCCGGAGACCTCACGTCTCCGACGCATCATCCTTCTTCTCCTTCGCACAGTCCGAGCAACTTTGTTTCCCTTGCGAATCGCACGAAATCATCGTAAAATAAGAGCAGGAGGCGATGAAGTGGCGAATCGTCAATACAAGGATTCTGTTTTCCGTATGTTCTTCAATAATCGCAAAGAACTTGCAAAACTCTACCAAGCCATCCGGCCGGATAAAACAATCCGCCCGGAAGACATCACAATCAACACGCTCGAAGACGTTATCCTCGACCAACAGAAGAACGACGTGTCCTTTGCATGGAAAGATCAGTCCATCGTCCTCACCGAACATCAAAGCACCATCAATCCGAACATGCCAGCACGCATGCTCATCTATGCCAGCAGACTCTTGCTCGGCACACTCGCAGACAAGAAAGCACTCTATCGAAAGAAGCTCGTCTATCTCCCCACCATCCATTTCTATGAACTCTATATCGGAGATGAAATGAAGGAAGACGAACGGCTCCTCCGTCTCTCCGATTCCTATCGAGAAACAGGTGCCGACCTTGAGCTCACCTGCCACGTCATCAACATCACGTACAAAGAGAATCGAAGAATCCTTCAGAAATGCCAGCCGCTCCGCGAATACAGCTGCTTCATACACCAAATTAGCCAGAATCGCAAAAGCGGCATGAATCTCGATACCGCCATCCGCAAAGCCATCGCTTACTGCATCCAGCACAAAATCATGCAATCATTCCTTGAAAACTGCCGGGAGGAGGTTTTACAGATGATGACACTTCAATGGAACGCCGAAGAAGCAAAAAAAGTGCAAGAAGAAGAACGTCAAGAAGACATTCAGGAAGCTGAAAACAGGGGTGAAGCCAAAGGCAAGGCGGAAGGTATTGCTGCAACGACTCTGAAAGTCGTCCGCAATCTATTGAAAAAAAAGCTCCTGTCTTACGAAGAAATCGCCGACACCACCGACACTACACTCGATGAAGTCATTCGAATCGCAAAAGAATCTCATCTAAGCTACTGAGCCATCTTAACCACAGTGCATCCATCCGGATGCGCTGTCTTCGTATCTATTTGATACGCCGGAGACCTCACGTCTCCGACGCATCCTTCTTCTCCTTCGCCCGCTGCGCCCAGGCCCGGCTCTGCTGGCGGTCCGACTCCATGTACGCCGCCTTCGCGCAGTCCGGGCAGTACCGCTGCCCGCCGCCCTTCACGACGAACGGCTTACCGCAGACCTCGCAGTTCATGACCGTCTTGCCAAGCTCGACCGCCTTTCCCGCGCGCTTGCGCTCGACATAGTTCCGGTAATTGATATGACGCTTCACGATGCGACAGGACGGGCAGTACAGCGACCGCGGCGTCCCGGCAAACTCCTTTCCGCACAGCGTGCAGTGCCGCATCACCTTCACATTCGCCTGCATCCGCTTCTTCCGGCACGCCGGACAAAACCGCGCCGTCGGGCTCGCCACAAACTCTGCCCCGCAGTCCTCGCAGATATGCTTTTCCGCCCTTTTCACCATATGCACCACCTCATTTTCCTGTTCACGCCAATGCTTCTTGCAGCTCCTTCGTCAGCACGATCACGTTCCGATACCCTGATCGCTCAAGTTGAAAGAAAATTTCCTGCTGCACGTCAGGCTTCCTCGGCGTCACGGCGATGACAATAATGTCGTGTTCGTGGTTGACAGTTGTTCCTGCCATCGTACGAACCGGAATACCATCCACTTCATCAGCATTTCCAGCTCTCTGGCTCACAAGGAATCCTGACGGAACGATGCTATGCCGTTTCATTACCTCCAGCATCTGCTTTGCAACCTTTCCTGCACCATAAAGATACACATGAGTCGCATTTTGCAACCGCAACCAACAGCCGAGCGCAGCAAGCGTCTTCTGCTGTTGACAGGAAACGCGCTGCACCACCCATTCCTCTGGGTGATACACCAGCTCATGCTCAAAATATCCATCCCGATGCGCCTGCATCAATTGACGGATTGCCCGTTCCCAATATCGCCCCAACCATTCCGGAGCGATGCGCGATTCATTGGCCAGAATATGCTGAAAAAACAGCCTTGCAGCCCAACGATGTTGCGACGCACTTCTCTTATGCTTTCGAAGAAATTCTTCCATGTATTCGTACTCGTCACTTACGCAAAATATCTTACCCTTTGAATGTACGGAAGAATTCGGATTGTCAACACGATAATGAAGATACGCTCCGCGGACGAGAAAGTATCTCTGCGCACTGGAAATCACCAGGAACGAGAATGACAGGTCTTGAAAAGACGCCCCCAGCGTTTCATGAAACCAGATGCCATGCTCGAAAAGGAACGTTCTCCGATAAATCGCGCTCCAAATGTTCGGCAATGCTAACAACAGTTTTGGATTGCACTCCATCGGGCAGAAAATCTGCTCATATGGATGCCCCGATAATGCCTCATGGAATGTGGATCTTGTCTCTGCAGTATCCCAGAAATTCGACCGCACGACTTCTGCATCCTGCAGTTTTGCAACATCATAAAGTGCGGCAAACATTTCCGCGTCGGCAAAATCATCCGACTCTACAATACCGATATATTCGCCGCGCGCTGCCCGCAGTCCGACATTCATCGACGCGCCATAACCAGAATTCTCTTTGTGGATGACACGGAATCTCTCGTCCTTTTCTGCATACGCATCGAGGATCTCGCTGCATCCATCCGTCGAACCGTCGTCAATGCAGATGAATTCAATACCATCGAGCGTCTGCGCTGCGAGGCTGTCGAGGCATTGCCGCAGATACTCCTTCACGTTATAGACCGGCACAAGAACCGACACCTTGCACACGACACTCACTTCTTTCCTTCCTTCGCCCAGTATTCTCGCTCCGTCAGCAGCAGCTCCCGTTCCAGCCGCTCGCCGAACGCTTCCATCGAGAAATATTTCTCATACGTCTCCCGCGCCTTCTCACGCATCGGCCCGAGTTCATCGAGATGCTTGATGACCTGTACCATCTTCTCCGCCAGCGATGCTGCATCGCCAGCCCTGCAAATAAAGCCATTCTCGCCATCGCGGATGATATCTTGTGCCTGTCCTGTCGCATCTGAAGCGATGCAGATTTTTCGATGCATCATGCCTTCTGTCACAACGATGGGCAATGGGTCTTCGCGCGAAGGACAAACAACAACGTCAATCTGACGGAATGCTTTCTCCATCTCCGCACGCGTGAGATTTCCTGTGAATTGGACATTGTTCAATTCAGACGATTTCTTCCTCAATTCCTGAGAATAGGCACTTCCATCAAACGGACCTATGATGAGGAACCTGCAAAGATCCCTCTCGTTGTCTTTCAGCAGTGCGATAGCATCCAGAAAGACATCTTGCGCCTTCCGCTTCCCCACTCCGCCAATCAATGCAAAACAAATGTCGGGATGACCATTTGAAAATCTGTCTGCATCCTCTTCTTGGTCCGGGATTCCATATGCCATCCTGCCGTTGACCTTCCCGACTTGCTGAAAATTATGTTCAGCAATCGAACTGACTGCCAAAATCCTGCCTTGGAACCTTGACAAAGACGGCATATCCTCACTAAGGTTTCCGCGTCTCAATGGATAAAACTCACCAGGCTCATGAATCCACCAGAGCACAGGTCGGAACTGGCTGATTCCGACTGCCGATACTATCATTGGAAAGACATTCACAAGGGCAATGTCAAATGATGCAATCCAATAACGCTCTGCCTCGAATATGAACGGCAATGTTGGGCAGAAAATGACATTCAGCCCCTTATCCTGCACTTCCCGCAAAAGTTTCTCATGAATTTTGGGGACTGCCAGACATACATCATACCCTTTTGCACGCAGGGCCTCTCCCGCATAGACTGCTGCCATTGCGCCACCGTTATAATCCAGCATTTCCGAAATGATGAGAATGCGCTTTCCGGAGCGGCTTCCTTCTCTCATATACAGCTTCAAAACACCGCTCATCTTTCGTGCATAGAGCTCAGAATAGGTAGTGATTCGTTCTCGTGGAACATCGAGGCTCAGCAACTGTTCCAGCATTTCGTCGGCGAATACGCTCATGATTACAATCTTGTCATGAGGCAGGCGAATCCCGTCTTCTGGCCTGTAGATATGCCGCCCGTCCAGAATTCCTGTCCGATGATTGTCGAGGAAGCCAATCACTTCATCCTGCCCGAATTCTGCCCAAAGCTGCTCCTTCCGGTTCTGATAAAACTTTCCCGTTCCAAAAATCAATATCTTCAAATAATCCTGCCCCCTTTCCAGCAGCACATCATCCGGAACTTCTTGTTTTCTCTATCCGCGAATCTTTTCCAATGCATTCATCTTTTCCGTCGTGGACAACGGATCTGTAAAATCAAAGAGCGAACATATCCCCGCATCCACGTCTGAACATTCAGGGCGAATCACTTCCATCATGCATTTGACAAAATCCAGTGACAGCTCCATGTTCCACCATAGAAGATTCTGCATCCACGGAGATTCCAGTTCCCGCTTCCATCGTCCCTGCACCCCATCCAAGAGTTCCCTTCGATACGCAGAATCTTCTGTGAAAACTGGTGCACCATCTCTATCAAATCCAGCTACCTGCCCTTCACGGGAAGCCAGCAAAAGCTCCAAGACCCCGAACAGGCTGAAAATATTGATGAATGGTGTCAATACACCGAGGTATAGAGAATAATCTTCTTCTCGATCCACATACGCATTCGGCAGGAACAAACCGCCCATCGCAATCAGATGCACCGGTCGCCCCAGCATCTGTCGAAGACCATAAGCTACCGTCCCTCTTGTGCAAAGGTCAACCAAAAAAATCTGTGCGTCCGGCTCATCATTCAAATGAATGGAATCCAGATAGAACCGATATTTTCCTCTCTCCACAACCGCTTTTGAAAAAATTTCTTTTTTGTGGGAAAAGACAACCTTTCTGATCTTGTGCTCTCCCCATGTTTCATATGCCGTTCTGACCGTGACTCCATCGGGAACCTCATCAAAGTCAACATGGAAACGCTGATGCAATACATGCTTCAAGGAAAGATTATCAAGCTGTGACAAATCACTGAGAAGGACATCGATATCCTTTTCTGAACAACAAACAGACTTCGTCATAGCCTCTCGTGATGTATAGAAATAAATGCTCTCTGGCAAGGAGGAATCCTGCTTCCTCAGATTGTCATAAACCTTTTTGAGGAAATATCCGTCTCTTGAGACGAAGAGAACTTTGCTGTTCTGTCCTTCCTTCTTTCCTCGTACGATGCGAAGCAGGAAGGACAGATAGCCTTGCACCAAAGGGAGGTGGCACATCATCGCGAGGCTGCCAGCGTCATGAAATGCCATCTTCCCCTTGGAAGCACTGAGCGCAAAAGGATTGTTCAGCACTTCTGCAAGAATGTTTCCCAAAACATTGCGGTCATCGAGACCATGCAGATGTTCACATATGAAACCACAGGAGGAATCTCGCAACATATCAAACGCTGACAGAACGGGAAACGTGTCCAGATGATGCTGCTCTGCCTCGATGCCATCGGATAACCGGTTATCACCGACATGCAGGATGCTGCGCTGTCCTGTCCTGCTCAATAGAATGTCATAGAGAGAGCCATCTGCCTTGCTGGCACGACATTCACATGACGCCAAAACGACGTATCCATCTTCGATACCGCTGTCCTTCAACAGCGCTTCAACAAAATCCGACGAAAAATAGGTATCCGTTGTGACATAAACTGCCTTGCCCTGACGGATGGCATAGCGGAATGCCTCAATCATAGACTCCCGAGGACAGATTGCCATGCGTTCCATCGCAAGTTCCTGCTCCATCAGCCAGGCGCCATCTTTTTCACGCAACCTATGCAACTTCTCCATGCTTTCATAAATTTCAGCAAGTGTCGGATACGGATGCTCCGCCGTTGCTGCTTGCTCTGCTTCGATGCGCCAAGAAGCAAAAGAGATTCCCAAATCGTCATCGACCTGCTCCCCCAGGACTTCGAAAATATCTTTCGGCTGGAGCGTTCGCCGCATGAAGAGCGTATCGAAGCAGTCAAACGATATCACATCATGTGCATCGATTGCCCTCAAAAGCCCTTCAAATGTCTGGTTCCAGCAAATATTCTCTGTATAATCCCGTCTCCCATTCAACCGCACGCCATACATGTTGAAGACATGCTTCTCATTTGGAACCATGCTAGAGATGCGGTCGTATATGATTCCAGTCACACGCGGCGAGGCGGCGATGATGATCGTCTTGAAAAGCGGCAGGACATCCTCAATGGCTTTCACTTCATAGCCGTGGAATGCCTCTCCAATATGATCCTTGGCAATCACGAAACGAATGCGACTCTCCAAGGAAGACTTCAACAAGCTTTCTGCATTCACGCCCATGCCATAGATTGCAATTGGGTCATATGCCTCGTTCTGCAGCTCTTGAAACAACGGCTCCATCCCAAAGTTCCTCTCGTTCCCAAAATTTTCAAGAAAACTTTTCTCGGATTGCCTGCAATGTCTGTTGTTCGGCATCAATCCGTTCCTGATCTGCCCAAGAAAGACTAGGCAAGTGAAGGGCATAGCTGTTCTGCGTCGTCTCCCGCTTGCCGTTCAGGCATGCGCCACAGAGGACATCGGCTGGATAAACGGTCATATCTTCGATAATCTGGTACGTATTGTCCGGATGAAAACCATAGCGTTCCAATGTGCGCGTTTGATACTGCGGGCTGGACATCTGGAGATTGTATGTGCCATCGGCAAGAATAAATTCTGCCGTGAGATACTCGTCGCGCATCGCACGGATGATTTCCAGACCTGGTACGCAGCCGAAGCCGGATCCGAGATTCACGACGCCGTTGGACTGCATGCAGCAGAAAGCCGGCTGATACAGCAGCTCGTCGAGCGGTCGCAAGAGCTCGACGTCGGTATCGAGATAGATGCCGCCCTCGTGATAGAGTAGGTCGATACGCGCATAATCTGGCACGAATCCCATGCGGCCCGAAGCATACGCATCCTCCATGTACTTGCACTTGTGGATGTCGTAGTTCTCTTCGTTCCAAAGGCGGAACTCATAATCCGGGCAATACCGATGCCAGGACTCGATGCATTTCTTCTGATCATCCGGAATCTCTTTCGTCCCAAACCAAAAATAATGGATGACCTTCGGGATCATCGGCTGCTCCGTGCGGCGCATCGGATACCGTTCCCGCTTCCCTTGTTCGCGCATCGCCCACACATCGAACAAAGAATAAAGGCAGCAGATATTCGACAAGCCATACGACTCCAACTGCTCTGACATTTCCGCAAAAAACGTATACGGCGTAATCAAGATGACATCATCCGGCTCGATTGCGCGGACACCATCCTCAACAGACATCACAGGCCATAAACGACCACACGCGACGACATCCTTCCCCGCGTGCCCGTTGTCCATGATCAGACGGATGCAATCGAAATCCATCCCGCACACAGCAAATTTCTCCATAGCGCGTTGGAACAATTTGCCCGTGCCGAAAATGACAATGCGATGCGTCTTGGAAAGCTCGAGAAAGGCTTCCAAAGAAATATCTTTGTATTAAAACTTCCCCAATTTACCGGACTATAACGAAGCTCGTAAAATCGGCATTCTGAAAAATCCTCGGGATACGATTGCGCAGATTCCTTGAAATTCG
>CACZFT010000086.1 GCA_902780535.1 uncultured Selenomonas sp.
TCGTCTCAACCCATCGGGTGAAGGACGGAAAGAAGCATTTCGTTAGTTATGGCAAGGGCTCGACAGTGTTGATCCTTTGCCGGTTGAATAATTCAGGCTGATTTGTGGAGGAACAGCAAATGACAGACGAAGAACTCGTACAGAAAGCCATTGAATACCGCAAGAATTCCTATAGCCCGTATTCCCATTTCGCCGTCGGTGCGGCCGTGCTGACGAAGAGCGGCAAGGTCTTTGGCGGTTGCAACATTGAGAACGCGAGCTATCCGGTCGGCATCTGCGCCGAGCGCACGGCCATTTCGAAAGCCGTCTCGGAAGGGGAGCGCGACATCGTCGCCCTCGCCGTTGTCGGCGATACGCCGGGCCCGTGCTCGCCCTGCGGCATGTGCCGTCAGTTCATCAGCGAATTCAAGATTCCAAAAATCATCATGGCGAACCTCAAGGACGTCCGCAAGACGGTGACGCTCGAAGAACTCCTGCCGTTTGGCTTTACGGATTCGGACATGTGAGTTATAATGGAAAACGCTGCGAGGGACACGTGTCCCTCGCTTCGAGAAATCATCACTAGGATAGGAGTAAAAATCCCATGTATCTCATCATCAACATCATCGGCGTGGTCGTCTTCCTCGCCATTGGTGTCCTTCTTTCCAAGAAGCGCAAGGAAATCCAGTGGCGCGGCGTCGGCACGCTGCTCGTCATGAACTTCGTGCTCGCGTGGTTCCTCACGACGTTCCCGATCGGCCGCGAGATCGTGCAGGGCGCGGCGGCCGCGTTCGTCGGCCTCGTCAATGTGGCGTACGAAGGCATCGCGTTCGCGTTCCCGGACTGGGTTCATGTCAAGCAGATGAACTTCTTCACGTCCGCGCTGCTGCCGATTCTCTTCGTCGTTCCGCTGTTCGACATCCTTACGTACATCGGCATCCTGCCGTTCGTCATCAAGTACATCGGCAAGGCGCTCGCGTTCCTGACGCATGAGCCGAAATTCGAGTCGTTCTTCTCCATCGAAATGATGTTCCTCGGCAACACGGAAGCGCTCGCGGTCTCGAACCTCCAGCTCAAGCGCATGAAGGCGGATCGCTGCCTGACACTCGCCATGATGTCCATGAGCTGCGTCACGGCTGGCCTGATCGGCGTCTACACGACGATGATGCCGGCAGAGTTCATCCTGACGGCCGTTCCTCTGAATGTCGTCAACGCGCTGATTGTCACGAACATCCTGCATCCTGTCAAGATTTCGTCGGAAGAGGATACGGTCGCTACGCTGAAAGATGGCGGCAAGGAGCGCGAGCCGTTCTTCTCGTTCCTCGGCAGCTCCATCCTCGGCGCTGGCCGCCTGGTGCTGATCATCGCTGCGAACGTCATCGCGTTCGTCGCACTTGCGAAATTCATCGATCTTCTGCTCGGCTTCGTTCATCCGATGCTCTCGCTCGAGTCCATCCTCGGCGTCATCATGTTCCCGTTTGCATGGCTCATGGGCCTCGACACGACGGAAGCGTTCACGCTCGCACAGAACATGGGCACGAAGCTCGTCACGAATGAGTTCGTCGTCATGCTCGGCGTGCAGGACAATTTCGCAACGTTCAGCCGCCACCTCCAGGGCGTCCTGACCGTCTTCGTCACATCGTTTGCGAACTTCGGCACGCTCGGCATGATCATCGGCTTCTTCAAGGGCACGGTCGACGAGAGCAAGAACGAGCTCATCAGCCGCAACGTCGGCTACATGCTCCTCTCGGGCATTCTCGTCTCCCTGCTCTCCGCAGGCATCGCCGGCATCTTTATCTGGTAACCATATTTCGTATCTTTCAAGAGCTTCAGGACAAGAGGTCCTGGAGCTCTTTTTCTGTCAGATGGAACGTTTCCTTGAGCGCTTCGCGGCCCATGCCGTTCGAGCTCGCGAGGCGGCGGAGGATGTTGCGGCGGGCGGTTTCGAGGCCTTTCTGGTAGCCGACGGCGTACGTCTTGCCGTGGCCGGAAGCCATCTGTTCTTCGTAGGCGCGGAAAATCGGTTCGTCCTTGCGCTTGACGGAGTCGAAATCCTGCTGCGTGCTTTTCTGCTTTGCGCGGTAATGCTGCAGGCGGTCGGGCTGCGGCTGGTAGTCGCCGTCGGGGCTGTAGATCCATGTCTCGTCGGCGGGCCACGAGCCTGTCATGACCTGCATGATGGCCGGGCGGTAGTCGTTCTCATAGCGCTCGGCGGCTTCTTTCGGCGTGAGGCCGCGGGCGGCGAGGCGCTGCTGCGTGCGCGAGGCGAGGCTGCCGGGCTGCGCCATGATGGCGACGCTGTAGTCGGCAAATTTGCGAAGGTTCTCCCAGCCGTAGCTCTTGAGCAGCAGATAGCAGCCTTCGACAATGACGATGGGCTTGCGGACGGGCGTGATGTCGGGCACGATTTCGCGGCGCGCGCGGTCGTAGACGGGCCAGCGGATGTCCTGGCCGGATGCGAGCGCCGAGAGCTTTGCGGACAGCGCTTCGAGGTCGTAGGCTTGCGGGCCGTACGGCGAGAGCGGCTTTCCTTCGGCGTCGAGTTCGGCGGCGAGCTCCCTTGGTGCGCGCTGGAAGCCTTCGAGGCCGAGGCGCTGCACGGGCACGATGCCGGAGGCGTTGCCCATGAGCGCGAGGCGTTCGAGGAAGAGCGCGAGCGTCGTCTTGCCCGTGTCGGCCGGGGCGACGAGGTAGACGACCGTGCGGCGGCCGAGCCGGTGGCAGAGCGCGGTCAGGCGGTGCAGCAGCGGCTCGAAGAGCTTCTTGATGGCGTCGTCACTGTAGGACAGCTTGCGCGGGGTTCCATTGATGTTGAGGCGGCAGGTGCGCCATTGTTTTGCAGGCATGGTGCCATCTCCTTTCGATATCCTTATCTTAAAGAAGGATTCGACAAATGGAGGGAAAATCCTGTTTTCTTTTTGACATGTGAAATTTTCACAGGTATTTTGTTCGATTCACAAAACTTGCGATATTGTTTCGTTTTTCTACGCTTTTCGTATGAAATTTCATATTTTCTACTGGAAATCGTTGCGAAATGCGTGCTATCATAAGAACCGTGGGATGAATTGTCTCGCAATTCGTATTATTTATTTCGTTCTAGGGAATCATAAATAGAAGTAATTTTGAGAGGATGAGGGATATGACGCGAAAGATCTCTCGCAGGGATTTCCTGAAGCTGGCGTCGGGCACGAGCCTCTTCGGCCTCGGCGTGCTGGCTTCGGGCTGTGCGTCAGAACAGAAAGATGAGGGCGGCGATGGCTGGATGCCGGACCAGTACCAGGGACGGGGCGATTTCCCCGCGCACCTGAAGGGCCGCGTCGCGATTTCGCCGAAGAATCCGTCCATCATGCGCGACGATGAGAAGTGCATTCTCTGCGGCCAGTGCATCGAGGCGTGCCACAATGTCATCGGCGTCCACGGCTACTATCCGCTGCCGCTGAAGGACGAGACGGCCTGCATCGGCTGCGGCCAGTGCACGATGTGGTGCCCGACGGGCGCGATTCACGAGCGTCCGGCCGTGGACCAGGTCGAGGCGGCGCTCGACGATGACAGCAAGTTCGTCGTCGTGCAGACGGCACCGGCGACGAAGGTCTCGCTTGGCGAGGAGTTCGGCATGGCGCCGGGCTCGATCGTCAGCGGCAAGCAGGTCGCGGCGCTCCGGGCGCTCGGCTTCGATGCCGTCTTCGACACCTGCATGTCGGCGGACATGACGATCATGGAGGAGGCGAGCGAGGCGCTCGTGCGCCTGACGCAGAAGAAGGACGTGCTGCCGCATTTCACGTCGTGCTGCCCTGGCTGGGTGCGCTTCTGCGAGCTGTTCTATCCCGACCTCATGAAGCATCTCTCGACCTGCAAGTCGCCAGCCGCCATGATGGGCGCGACGGTCAAATCGTATTATGCCGAGAAGAAAGGGCTCGACCCGAAGAACATCGTCACGGTCTCGATCATGCCGTGCACGGCGAAGAAAGGTGAGGCGCTCCGCAAGGAGCTCGGCCACGACGGATTGCAGGACGTTGACTACGTGCTGACGACGCGCGAGCTCGCACTCCTGTTGAAGAAAAAAGGCATCGACTTCGAGAGCCTCGACAATGCGGACTACGATTCGATCCTTGGCGAAAGCACGGGTGCAGGCCGCATCTTCGGCGCGACGGGCGGCGTTGCGGAGGCGTCCGTGCGCTCGCTCTACTATTTCGCGACGCATCAGGCGCCGCCTGCGAACCTGCTTGAATGGAAAGCTGTGCGAGGCCTGACGTCGGTCAAGGAGGCGCAGGCGAGTGTGCCGGGCGTCGGTACGGTTAGCGTCGCGGTCGTCAACGGCATGGCCTCGGGGCGCAAGGTGCTCGACGCCATCCGCGCGGGGCAGGGCAGCCGCTGGCAGTTCATCGAGTTCATGGCCTGCCCGGGCGGCTGCATCGGCGGCGGCGGCCAGCCGAAGAGCCAGTTCGCTTCGAGCGAGGACATGCGGCAGCGGCGCATCGCGGCGCTCTACCAGGAAGACCGCGGCGCGAAGAAGCGCGCAAGCCACGAGAACGCCGAAATCCAGACGCTCTACAAGGAATTTTATGGCCAGCCGCTCAGCGAGCGCGCCGAGAAATACCTGCATACGTCGTTCGTGGATCAGAGCGAGAAGATTTTTGACGCCGAGACGCAGCATGCGCCGAACACGCCGCCCAAGGCGCCAAAATCGCAACCGGCAAAGGACTGACAGGGAGGGAACATCATGGCTGTCCTCGTTGACATCACGAAATGCATCGGATGCGAGAGCTGTTCCGTGGCCTGCAAGCTCTGGAACAAGCTCCCCTATGGAAAGAAGAAGAGCCGCAAGCAGAAGGAGGAGAAAGACCTCGACGACGACACATGGACCGTGATCCAGCGCAAGCGCGTCGAAGCGCCGAGCGGCAAGGGCTACACGCGCTTTGTCAAGAAGCAGTGCATGCACTGCCTCGAACCGTCGTGCGCGTCGGCGTGCTTCTCGAAAGCGCTGCGCGTCGATCCTGAGACGCATGCCGTCGTCTACATCCCGGAACTCTGCGTCGGCTGCCGCTACTGCATGCTGGCATGCCCGTTCGAGATTCCGCGCTACCAGTGGGACGAGCCGCTGCCGCTCGTCACGAAGTGCCAGCTCTGCGCCTCTCGCCTCAAAGACGGCGACGCGCCCGCCTGCGTCAGCGCGTGCCCGACCGGGGCGCTGACGTTCGGCGGCCGCGACGAACTGCTCACGAAAGCGCATGCCATCATCGAGAAAGACCATCGCTACATCAACCACGTCTATGGCGAGAAGGAGCTCGGCGGCACGGAATGGCTCTACATTTCCGACCAGCCATTCGAGGAGCTCGGCTTCAAGACGGATTTCGAAGACATCCCGCCTTCGACGTACACGCACGCCTACCTTTCGAAAGTGCCGTTCCTCGCGGCGGCTTGGGGCCTCTTCCTCGCGGCGATTTCCTGGCGCTACTACAAGAAGCACAAGAATGACCCGCCGAAGCCGCCCACGCCCGAGGAAGAAACGCGCGAAGCGGGCAATCATGGGGAAGGGGATGGCATGATATGAAAAAGTTGAACCTCTATCGCTGCTACCGCATCCTCGGCTGGGATTTCACGGTGACACCGGCGCGCATCGTGCTGCTGTGCCTCGCGGGGCTCATGGCCTGCGTCGCTGTCGTGCGGCTTTTGACGGGCTTTCAGTACGTCACGCACCTCACGGATGAGACGCCCTGGGGGCTCTGGATTTCATTCGACGTGCTCTGCGGCGTTGCGCTCGCGGGCGGCGGTTACTCGACAGCGCTGCTCGTCAGCGGTTTCAAGGTGAAGAAATACGGTGTCGTCGCGAGGAGCGCGCTCCTCACGTCGCTCCTCGGCTACATCCTCGTCATGGCGGGGCTGTTCCTCGACATCGGCCTCTGGCCGCATTTCTGGCGGCCGTTCGTCTCGTGGGGCTACACGTCCGTGCTGTTCGAGGTCTTCTGGTGCATCTCGATTTACACGACGATCCTGACGCTCGAATTCCACGAGGTCATCACGGAGCGCATGTTCAAATGGCTGCACCCCTACATTTTGAAAATCCTGCCCGTGCTCGTCATCATCGGCTTGATTTTCCCGATGATGCATCAGTCGTCGCTCGGCGGCCTGTTCCTGATTGCGAAGAGCAAGATGTTCCCGCTGTGGTGGAGCCCGATCCTGCCGCTCTACTTCCTGATTTCGTCGTTCTTCGTCGGCTCGGCGATGGTCTGCGTTGAGAGCGACCTTGCGCGGCGGAACTACGGCCACGAGGTCGATTCCGACATCATGCGCCAGCTCACGCGCGTCGGCGGCGCCATCATGGCCATCTACCTCGTCATGAAGATCGTGGACATCACGATGCATGATGAATGGGGCTATGTCTTCCTCGGTACGATGCAGAGCAACCTGTACTGCCTGGAAATGGTGCTGGGCATCATCATCCCGCTCATCATCATCTTCAGCCCGCTCGCCTACAAGAAATGGGGCGTGCTGACGTATTCGTGGCTCGTCGTCATCGGTGTCGTCATGAACCGCCTGAACTGCGTCTTCACGGCGATGTACAAGTCTGGCGACTATTTCCCGTCCGTCTTCGAGTTCGCCGTCAGCATCGGCCTCGTCTCGGCCGGCTGCCTCGTCTACGGCGTCATCGTCGAGAACTTCAACGTCCTCGGCAACAAGCGCGCAACCCAGCATCATATTCTGCAGAAAACGGATTTGCTGTAACCATGCCGGAAAAGCATTGATAAACGTTAACAAGAAGTATTTGTACTTTTAAGCGCCTTCCTTTATGATAAAGACAAAATCATGAAGGAGGGCGCTTTGCTATGGATAAGAAGATTTCTCGGCGCACGTTTTTGAAAACCGCAGGCGGGGCGCTGCTCCTTGCGGGGGCGGGCGGCGTTTGGTACGAGCAGCGCGCGCTCGGCCGGCTCGCGAACCGCGTCGCGGGCGATGTCACAGGCGCCATCGACGCTTCGTTCGTGCGGCAGATCGTTGCGGCGGACAACCAGACGGCGCGCACGATCATGTGGCAGTCGGCGGCCGCGCAGAAGGAGGCCGCCGTCGAGCTCCGCGCCGAGGGCGGTAATGTGCTCAGGACATTTGCGGCCGAGAGTGCGCCATACAGTGATGACGGCGTCTCGTCGTACCTCCAAACGGCTCGCCTCGACGGTCTCGCGCCCGGCACAGCGTACGAATACCGCCTGCGCGACGGCAAGCGGGCAGGCGAGTGGCAGAAGCTTCGCGCCGATGACGGCAAATCATTTTCGGCGCTCGTCTTCCCCGATTCGCAGTCAAATGATTACAGCGGCTGGCAGGAGATCGCGCGCAGTGCCTACGAGCGCAATCCCGACGCTGATTTCTTCATCAATATGGGCGACCTCGTCGACAATGGCGAAGACCACCGCCAGTGGGAAGCATGGTTTGACGCCGTCGCGCCGCTTTCGGCGAACATCCCCGTTGCGCCGATCATGGGCAACCACGAGACGTACGATCAGAATTGGAAAGTGCGCCTGCCGAAAGCATATCTCGCGCAGTTCGCCGTGCCGGAGGTCGGCAGCGAGCCATTCCGTCGATACTACTATTCGTTTGACTACGGCCCTGCGCACTTCATCGTGCTCAACACGCAGCAGGACGAGACGAATGATTTCCATGCGGGACTGCTCGATGAGCAGCAGGCGTGGTTTGTAGAGGACATCGCGGCGAGCAAAGCGAAAAAGACGCCGTGGAACATCGTCCTGATGCACAAAGACCCAATCCAGTACAGCTTCCAGAGCCGGCCGGGCCGCGCGGAGGGCTTCAGCGACGACGGCCGTGCGTGGATGCCGCTTTTTGATGCGCATGGCGTCGACCTCGTGCTCTCGGCGCATCTCCATACGTATCGCAACCGTGGCCATATCCGTAATTTCCAGCGCGACGCGGGCGGCCCG
>CACZFT010000087.1 GCA_902780535.1 uncultured Selenomonas sp.
CGGGAACTATGACAGCTATCTCGACAACGGCACGCACGGCAGCGGCTCGACGAGCTACACGGGCGGCGGCGTGTTCGCGCGTCAGGAATTTGCGAGCGGCCTCTATGTCGAGGGCTCGCTCCGTACGGGCAAGACAAAGGCAGATTACTCCTCGTCTGACCTCGGCACGAGCTACAGCACGGATGCGCCGTACTTTGGTGCCCACATCGGCGTCGGCCGCGTGCTGCCGATGTACGGCGGCTCGCTCGACATCTATGGCCGCTATCTCTACAGCCGCACGGGCAGCGACAGCGCGCACCTCGCGACGGGCGAGACGTACGATTTCGACGCCGTCGACAGCCACCGCCTGATGCTCGGCGCGCGCTATACGCGCGAAGCGAATCAGCTCAGCAAGTGGTACGCCGGTGCCGCGCTGCTCTACGAATTCGGCGGCGAAGCACGGGCCCATTTCCAGGGCTACAGCCTCGCGAGCCCGTCGAGCGCAGGCGCATCCGTCATGCTCGAAGGCGGCTGGAAATACGCCCCGTCGGCGAACTCGCCCATCGAACTCGACCTCGGCGCGACCGGCTGGCTCGGCAAGCAGCAGGGGCTGATGTTCCACGCGGGCGTGAATTACGCGTTTTGAAATGTTATGAAGGGACAGCTGCAAGTTGTTTCCAACTTGCAGCTGTCCCTGTTTTTCATCAAAAGCAAAATAGGGCTTGACAAATAAAATTTCTCATGATACAGTAGGGAACTACAGGAAAAGAATAGGGCGAAGTGCGCGTATCGGAAAGGAAAGGAAAGCAGGGCCGTTTGTCGAATGCCTTGTTTTTTTATTGTTCCTTTCATTTCCGCGCCGTATTTTCGTTCCATAGAAGCAACTATGTACAACAGGCTAAGGGGTGAAGGATTTGTTATTTAATCCTGTGCCGGTGGGCAAAAGAACCAGGTATAGCTATGCGAGAATCAAAGAAGTCATGGAAATGCCGCATCTTCTCGACATCCAGCGGAATTCCTACCAGTGGTTCCTCGACGAAGGACTGCAGGATATCTTCAATGACATTTCTCCAATCACGGACTTCACGGGCAATCTCGTCCTGACGCTCGAGAGCTATTCGCTCGGCGAGCCGAAGTATGATCTCGACGAGTGCAAGGAACGCGATGTCACGTGGGCTGCACCGATGCGGGTCAATGTCCGCCTCGTCAACCGGGAGACCGGCGAGATCAAGGAGCAGGAAGTCTTCATGGGCGATTTTCCGCGCATGACGGACACGGGCACGTTCATCATCAATGGTGCGGAGCGTGTCATCGTCAGCCAGCTCGTGCGCTCTCCGGGTGCTTACTACGGCGAGACCATCGACACGACGGGCAAGAAGCTCTACAACGCGACGGTCATCCCGAACCGTGGCGCATGGATCGAGCTCGAGACGGATGCCAGCGACATCGTCTGGGTCCGCATCGACCGCACGCGCAAGATGCCGGTCACGTTCCTCGTCCGCGCCCTCGGCTACAGCACGGATGAAGAAATCCTCCAGCTGTTCAATGGCGACGAGCGCATCCGCGCGACGCTCGCACATGATCCGGAAATCAACACGCCGGAGGAAGCGCTCAAGGTCATCTACAACCGCCTGCGCCCGGGCGAGCCGGTCACGGTCGACAATGCCCGCCAGCTGCTCGAGGGCCTGTTCTTCGATCCGAAGCGCTATGACCTCGCGACGGTCGGCCGCTACAAGCTGACGAAGAAGCTCGGCTGGCGCCGCCGCATCCTCGGCAAGGTGCTCGCAGATCCTCTCGTTGACAAAGAGACGGGTGAGATTGTCATTCCGGCTGACACGTACGTCACGGAAGACATGGTCGCTGCCATCGACGAGAAGAAAGAGCATGCCATCTTTGGCGAGGGCGAAGAGCTCTGTGTCGCATACCTCAAGCTCAAGGACGGCAGCCGCCTCAAGATGCTCTGCTCGCCGACGCTCGAGTACCATTTCCGTACGATCACGCGCGCGGACATCATCGCTTCCATCAACTATCTGCTGAACCTCATGGACGGCGTCGGCACGACGGACGACATCGACCATCTCGGCAACCGCCGCGTGCGCGCTGTCGGCGAACTCTTGCAGAATCAGTTCCGCATCGGCCTCTCGCGCATGGAGCGCGTCGTGCGCGAGCGCATGACGATCCAGGATGCGGATGTCATCACGCCGCAGGCGCTCATCAACATCCGCCCGGTCGTGGCAGCCGTCAAGGAGTTCTTCGGTTCTTCGCAGCTGTCGCAGTTCATGGACCAGCACAACCCGCTGTCGGAGCTCACGCATAAGCGCCGTCTCTCGGCGCTCGGCCCGGGCGGTCTGTCGCGCGAGCGCGCAGGTTTCGAAGTCCGCGACGTCCACAACTCCCATTACGGCCGCATGTGCCCGGTCGAGTCGCCGGAAGGCCCGAACATCGGCCTCATCGGCTCCCTCGCGACGTTTGCGCGCGTGAACCAGTTCGGCTTCATGGAGACGCCGTACCGCCGCGTCGACAAAGAGAAGCATGTCGTCACGGACGAAGTCCGCTACTTGACGGCAGACGAAGAAGACGACCTCGTCATCGCGCAGGCCAACGAGCCGCTCGATGAAAACGAGTGGTTCGTCAAGGAGCGCGTCACGGCGCGCTTCCACGAGGAAACGGGTCTGCACAGCCGCGAGAAAGTCGACTACATGGACGTGTCGCCGCGCCAGGTCTTCTCGATTGCAACGGCGATGATCCCCTTCCTCGAAAACGATGATGCGAACCGTGCCCTGATGGGCGCGAACATGCAGCGCCAGGCCGTGCCTCTTCTGCGCACGCAGGCGCCGCTCGTCGGCACGGGCATGGAGTACAAGGCCGCTTGTGACTCCGGCGTCATGATTCTGGCAAAACGTGCCGGCACGGTCGAAAAAGTGACGGCAGATTTCATCGATATCCGCACGACAGAAGGCGACCTCGATCATTACAAGATGCAGAAGTTCGTCCGCTCGAACCAGGGCACCTGCATCAACCAGGTCCCAATCGTCTACAAGGGCGACGTTGTTGCCGAGAAGCAGCCGATTGCAGACGGCCCAGCAACGGATCACGGCGAGCTCGCGCTCGGCTACAACATCATCGTCGCCTACATGCCGTGGGAAGGCTACAACTACGAGGACGCCGTGCTCCTTTCCGAGAACCTCGTCAAGCGCGACCTCTACACCTCCATCCATATCGAGGAGTATGAGTGCGATGCGCGCGACACGAAGCTCGGCCCGGAAGAAATCACGCGCGACATCCCGAATGTCGCAGAAGATGCTCTCAAAGACCTCGATGAGGAAGGCATCATCTCCATCGGTGCCGATGTGCGTCCGGGCGACATCCTCGTCGGCAAGGTCACGCCGAAAGGCGAGACGGAGCTGACGGCAGAGGAGCGCTTGCTCCGCGCCATCTTCGGCGAGAAGGCGCGCGAAGTCCGCGATACGTCGCTGCGCGTGCCGCACGGCGAGATGGGCAAGATCGTCGATGTCAAGATCTTCAGCCGCGAGAACAACGACGAGCTGCCGCCGGGCGTCAACCGCCTCGTGCGCGTCTACATCGCGCAGAAGCGCAAGATCAGCGTCGGCGACAAGATGGCAGGCCGTCACGGCAACAAGGGTGTCGTCTCACGCATCATGCGCCAGGAAGACATGCCGTTCCTTCCGGATGGCACGCCGGTCGACATCGTTCTGAATCCTCTGGGTGTCCCGTCCCGTATGAACATCGGACAGATTCTCGAGGCGCATCTCGGCATGGCTGTCAAAGTCATCGGCCAGCAGATCAAAGACGGCGACCCGACCATCGAGCAGCGTCTGCGCGATGCGGGCTACGACTTTGACAAGAACGGCATGCCGAAACCGGATGTCGCCGGCCTCCATATCGCGACGCCAGTCTTTGACGGCGCGAGCGACGACGACGTCTTCGGCACGATCAAGGCGGCAGGTCTCCCGGCCGATGGCAAGACCATCCTCTACGACGGCCGCACGGGCGAGCCGTTTGAGAACCGCGTCACGGTCGGCTGCACGTACTTCCTCAAGCTGCATCATCTCGTCGCAGACAAGATTCATGCGCGCTCGACCGGCCCGTACTCTCTCGTCACGCAGCAGCCGCTCGGCGGCAAGGCCCAGTTCGGCGGCCAGCGCTTCGGCGAGATGGAGGTCTGGGCACTCGAAGCCTATGGCGCTGCCTACACGCTGCAGGAAATGATCACGGTCAAGTCCGACGATGTCGTCGGCCGTGTCAAGGCGTATGAGGCCATCGTCAAGGGCGAGAACATCCCGTCCCCGGGCATTCCGGAGTCGTTCAAGGTGCTCATCAAGGAGCTCCAGTCCATCGGCCTCGACATCAAGGTCCTCGACCAGGATGCGAAGGAAGTCTCCATCCAGGATGACGACGATGATGACGATATCAATGCACGCGCGAAAGACCTCGACCTCGATGTCGCCGGCGTCGATCCGACGAAGGAGAACCCGGCGGCCGGCGAGGCGGAGAACGCGGATTCCTTTGATGAAGGTGCTCAGTCTGACGATGCGGAGACGTCTGCAGAAGACGACATCATCGCAGACATCGGCAACATGACCATCGGCGATGAGCCGCAGACTGACGGTGAGGAATAAGAGAAGGGAGTGTCATCTCTTTGCTGGATGTAAATAAATTTGATTCGATGCGCATCGCTCTTGCTTCGCCGGAAAAGATCCGCGAATGGTCGTATGGCGAGGTCAAGAAGCCGGAAACCATCAACTACCGCACTTTGAAGCCGGAGCGTGACGGCCTGTTCTGCGAACGCATCTTCGGACCGACGCGCGACTGGGAATGCCACTGCGGCAAGTACAAGCGCATCCGCTATAAGGGCATCATCTGCGACCGCTGCGGCGTCGAAGTCACGCGCGCCAAAGTCCGCCGCGAGCGCATGGGCCATATCGAGCTCGCCGCTCCGGTCTCCCATATCTGGTATTTCAAGGGCATCCCGAGCCGCATGGGCCTGATTCTCGACATCACGCCCCGCAACCTCGAGCGCGTGCTCTATTTCGCACAGTACATCGTGCTCGACCCGGGCGACAGCGGCCTCATCAAGAAGCAGCTGCTTGACGAAGCGGCCTATCGCAAGGCTCGCGAGGAGTACGGCAGCTCGTTCAAGGTCGGCATGGGCGCTGAGGCCATCAAGGCCCTGCTCGAAGAGCTCGATCTTGACAAGCTCAGCGAGGAACTGCGCAAGCAGGTGCGCGAGCTCTCGACGCAGAAGAAGATTCGCGCCATCCGCCGTCTCGAAGTCGTCGAGGCGTTCCGCAAGTCCGGCAACAAGCCGAGCTGGATGATTCTCGATGTCGTGCCGGTCATCCCGCCGGACCTCCGTCCGATGGTCCAGCTCGACGGCGGCCGCTTCGCGACGAGCGATCTCAATGATCTCTATCGCCGCGTCATCAACCGCAACAACCGCCTGAAGCGCCTCCTGGAACTCGGCGCTCCGGACATCATCGTGCGCAACGAGAAGCGCATGCTGCAGGAAGCTGTCGATGCCCTCATCGACAACGGCCGCCGCGGCCGCCCCGTCACGGGCCCGGGCAACCGTCCGCTGAAGTCGCTCTCCGACATGCTGAAAGGCAAGCAGGGCCGCTTCCGCCAGAACCTCCTCGGCAAGCGCGTCGACTATTCCGGCCGTTCCGTTATCGTCGTCGGCCCGGAACTCAAGCTGCATCAGTGCGGTCTGCCGAAGGAAATGGCGCTCGAGCTCTTCAAGCCGTTCGTCATGAAGAAGCTCGTGCAGTCCGGCACGGCACACAACATCAAGAGCGCAAAGCGCATGGTCGAGCGTGCCCGCCCCGAGGTCTGGGACGTGCTCGAGGACGTCATCAAGGAGCACCCGGTGCTCCTGAACCGCGCCCCGACGCTCCATCGTCTCGGCATCCAGGCGTTCGAGCCGGTGCTGACCGAGGGCCGCGCACTCAAGCTCCATCCGCTCGCTTGCACGGCGTACAACGCCGACTTTGACGGCGACCAGATGGCCATCCATCTGCCGCTGTCCGCCGAGGCGCAGACCGAGGCGCGCATCCTCATGCTCGCCGCGAACCACATCCTCGCGCCGAAGGACGGCAAACCGATCATCGTCCCGACGCAGGACATGGTGCTCGGTTCGTATTACCTGACGATTCTCAAACCGGGCGCGCTCGGCGAGGGCAAGGTCGTCACGGGCATCGCCGAGGCGCTGCTCGCGTACCAGCAGCATGAACTCGCCATCCAGGCCGAGATCCGCTGCCGCATGAAGACGCCGGATGGCAACACGAACATCGTCAAGACGAGCCTCGGCCGCATGATTTTCAACGAAATCCTGCCGCCGGAACTCCGTCATTTCCAGCAGGACGAGGATGGTACGTGGTCGCTCGGCAAGCTCATGAAGAAAAAGCAGATCGGCGCGCTCGTCGCTGACTGCTACAACCATTTCGGCGCGACGAAGACGGCAGAAATCATCGACGGCGTCAAGAACCTCGGCTACCATTACGCCTGCATCGCTGGCATGACGGTCGCCATCTCCGACGTCATCGTGCCGCCGGAGAAGAAGACAATCCTCGAGAACTCGCAGAAGCTCGTCAACAAGGTCGAGCGCCAGTTCGGCCGCGGCCTCGTGACCGAGGAAGAGCGCTACAACAAGGTTGTCGCCCTCTGGTCGAAAGCGACGGAAGATGTCGCAGACGCCATGATGGCGAACATGGATGCGTTCAACCCGATCTTCATGATGGCCGACTCCGGTGCACGAGGCAACCGCCAGCAGATGCGCCAGCTCGCCGGCATGCGCGGCCTCATGGCCGACCCGTCCGGCAAAATCATCGAGGTGCCGATCACGGCGAACTTCCGCGAAGGCCTCTCGGTTTCCGACTACTTCATTTCGTCGCATGGCGCCCGCAAGGGCCTCGCGGATACGGCGCTGCGCACGGCAGACTCGGGCTATCTGACCCGCCGTCTCGTCGATGTCGCGCAGGACGTCATCGTCCGCGAGGAAGACTGCGACGTCTCGACGCTGAGCCTCGTGCTGCAGCGCGCGGCCATCGCTGAAAACACGATGGATGCGCTCGAAATCCTCAACGACACGCTGCTTGGCCGCCTGCTCGCTGCCGACGTCGTCGATCCGAAGACGAACGAAGTGCTCTTTGAGAAGGACACGGTGCTCGGCGACGAGGAACTCATGACGATCGGCGAGCACGAAGTGCCCGAGCTCATGGTGCGCGGCTCGTCCGTCGTGACGGCAGCGTCCGTCTCGAGCGCGATGGTCTCTGAAGTCATCAAGCTCGGCACGCCGGATGAAGAAGAGCGCAAGAAAGCGCATGACACGATGATCCACGAGATGCTCGGCAAAGAGGTCACGAAGGACGTCGTCGACAGCGACGGCAACGTCGTCATGAAGGCGCACGAGCATATCGACGCCGAGAACTTCGAGCGCGTGCTCGCTTCCGATGCCAAGGCCCTCCATGTCCGCAACAACAACGTGCGCGGCATCGAGGTCGAGGCCATCAAGGAAGGCGACGGCATTATCGAGTCCCTCGAGGAACGCATTGTCGGCCGCGTGCTCGCGGAAGACATCGTCGATCCTCAGACGGGCGAGAAGATTGCATCGCTCAACGACACGGTCGACGAAGCGCTCGCGAAGAAGATTGCAGCCGTTCGCGACAAGGTTTCCATCCGCAGCGTGCTGACCTGCAAATCGCAGTTCGGCGTCTGCATCAAGTGCTATGGCCGCGACCTTGCGAACCAGGCCGAGGTCGAAGTCGGCGAGGCGGTCGGCGTCATCGCCGCACAGTCCATCGGCGAGCCGGGCACGCAGCTCACGATGCGCACGTTCCATTCGGGCGGTGTCGCTGGCGGCGATATCACCCAAGGTCTTCCGCGCGTCGAGGAACTTTTCGAGGCACGCAAGCCGAAAGGCCATGCCATCATCGCCGAAATCGAAGGCACGGCCGAAGTCGAAGACTCCGGCAAGGGCATGCGCAAGGTCACGATTCATCCGAGCGAAGGCGACTCCCGCGAGTATGCCATCCCGTTCGGCGCGCGCATGGCTGTCCGCGATGGCCAGCACCTCATGCCGGGCGACCGCCTGACCGAAGGCTCCATCAACCCGCATGACATCCTGCGCGTCTGCGGCCTGCAGGCCACGCAGCGCTACCTGGTCTACGAAGTCCAGAAAGTCTACAAGACCCAGGGTGTTGAAATCAACGACAAGCACATCGAAGTCATGGTCCGCCAGATGCTCCGCAAGGTCAAAATCGAGGAGTCCGGCAGCACGGACTTCCTGCCGGGCGAGTACATCGACATCAACCAGTTCGAGGCGGCCAACACGAAGGCCATCGAAGAAGGCGGCGAGCCGGCGGTTGCCAAGCCGATCCTGCTCGGCATCACGAAGGCATCCCTCGCAACGGATTCCTTCCTCTCGGCAGCTTCGTTCCAGGAGACGACGCGCGTGCTGACCGACGCAGCCATCAAGGGCAAAGTCGATCCGCTCGTCGGCCTCAAGGAGAACGTCATCATCGGCAAGCTCATCCCGGCTACGGGCATGAGCCGCTACCACGACCTCGAAGTCGTCAAGGTCGGCGAAGAGGACAAGCCTCTCGAAGCGCCTTCAGCAGAAGAAGAAGTCCCCGAACCCGCTGACGTATAAACCTTTCGAATCACCCATTTCCTGTACATAGTGAAACGCACTCCGTTGCAGCGAAAAACTGCAGCGGAGTGCGTTTTTTTTGCCCCCGATTTATTCAATCATCATACCAAGGCCCGTTCCCAATGACGATGGTTCCAAAGATAGCCCCGCTTCCGCCAGAAGACGTCGCCGCCTCCGTCACTTTCGTCGATACCTTGATCGGCGTATCGACCATCCATGCCGTCACGAGCACGGCATCGTCCTTGAACTTCTTGTAGTCTTTCCGCTCGATTTCTGCCGTATAGACCTCGCTCTTGTGCGCGTCAATCGAGGACGAGGTCAGCGCCTGCGTGAATGCCATGCCGTCCGACCAGCGCCAGAGCGCCTTGCCATTCTTGTCGAGCACGGCGAAGTCGTAGACCTGTCCGTCGCGGTGCTCGACTGTATACGGCTCATCGCCGTTGTTCGTGACCTTGTACTCGAGCAGCAGCCGTCCGCTGCGCTCCTTCACGGTCAGTTCTTCGATGATGCTCTCATGCGTGACGGCTGCATAGCTCTCGGGCCGCACATACGTCCCGCCGCCAGCCGACCCGCCCATCGGCAAAGAAATCCCGATGCCCGTTCCGATATGTGCGGATGCCTGGGGGAGGGAAAGAAAAGAAAATGCAAAAATCCCAGTGAGAATAGCAGTAGCAGCAAAAATTTTAGAACGCATTCAAAACATCTCCTTGCTTTTGAATCCTTTCTTTGTTTGTTGATAGCAGCTTATACAGAAGCCTCCCTCACAGATAATACCATTAAGTTAAGCGATAAGTCATTCAAACTCCAGCCTCCCTCTAGAGGGAGGGGGACCGCGAAGCGGTGGTGGGAGTAGTAGGATGCGATAGCCTGACAAGAATGCAGTCGTCGCTAAAGTCTTTAGCAACGTGCTGCAGATCTGTTTGTCTCCAGCACCCAACTACTCCCCCAGTCAGCTTCGCTGACAGCCCCCTCTAGAGGGGGCCTGGCCCTTAACTTAATGACATTACCAGGGGGAACGCAAAGCGGTGGTGGGAGTGTCGAAGGTAGGTCGATGCATTTAAATCGATTGTTGTCTGCGAAGGTGCTTTCTTATCTCCAACCAGAGAAAGATTCCACCGGCCACCACGAACCCCACGATGCTTGTCATCTGCGCACTATGGAAAATCCCTAGCACCGGCGCCGTATAATCTCCGCGCAGATATTCCAGAAAGAACCGTGCGACGCAGTACAGCATCACGTACAGCGCAAAGCACTGCCCCTTTGCATGCTTCGTCGTCCGGTACATCAGGAGCAGCGCAAAAATCACGACATCGAGCTGTCCTTCCCAGACCTCGGCCGGCCAGAGCGGCTGGTCGCCGTACGTATGATATGCGAGCGTTGTCGAAGGATATACGATGCCGAACGAACTCCCCGTCGGTGCACCGAAGGCATCGCCATTGAGAAGATTTGCGCAGCGTCCGAGTGCCTGCCCGAGGATGATGGCGGGCGCGAAGACGTCGAGGAGATGCACGATGTCGAGCTGGTGCCGCCAGCAATACCAGACGCCCACGAGCACGCCGAGCACAACGCCGCCCTGGATGGCCATGCCGCCCTGCCAGACATTGAAAAGCTCCGTCAGATGGTTGTGATAGTATCCCCAGTCAAAGAAGAACACATCCCAGAGCCGCGCCCCGACGAGCCCTGCGATGCCGCAGTAGATGCCGAGATCGACGACATATTTCTCATTCCCGCGCCCGTCCGCTTTTGCGAGGAAATAGCCAACGCCCGTTGCGAGGATGATCGACAGCGACAGCACGAGCCCGTACGCGCGGATTGGGAAATCGCCGATGAAGAACAGATATTGATGCATGAAAGCAAACCCTCCTTGTGGCTTTCCTTGGCTTCTATTATAAGCGGTGGGGCAGGGGAAAGGAAGAAGGGAAAATTAAATTTGAAAACTCTTCGCCCCTGTGATACAATGAGACCTGTCAATTTGTACAATCACATGAAATGCGATGAAAGAGCGAGTAGCGCATCCGAGAACTCGAAGAGAGCCGGGGAAGGTGGGAGCCGGCGGGGGACGGGTGCGGGAAGATCCCTCTGGAGCAGCCGGCTGAAACCGCAGGCGATTTGCGGGAATAGGCCGCGCCGGATGTCCCCGTTATGGAACAATGCATCGCGCCGCTTTTGGCTGTGCCGTGCGTGAAATAGGTGGTTTCTTGTGGCAGTCTGCCCTCATCCTGTTTTGGATGAGGGCTTTTGTGTTTGAAAGGGGAAGTTCGTCTTGTATCAGAAAGTAGATACGAACCTCAATTTCGTCGAGCGCGAGAAGGAAGTCGCGCAGTTCTGGAAGGATCATGACATCGCGCAGAAGGCCATCGACCAGCGCGAGGGCAATGATACGTTCACGTTTTACGATGGCCCGCCGACGGCGAATGGCAAGCCGCATATCGGACATGTGCTGACGCGCGTCATCAAGGACATGCTGCCGCGCTATGCGTCGATGAAGGGCAAGAAAGTCCTGCGCAAGGCGGGCTGGGATACGCACGGCCTGCCGGTCGAGCTCGAGGTCGAGAAGGCCATTGGCATCAACGGCAAGGATCAGATCGAGGAATACGGCATCGAGCCGTTCATCAAGAAGTGCCGCGAGTCTGTCTGGAAGTACAAGGGCATGTGGGAGCAGTTCTCCGATGTCGTCGGTTTCTGGGCCGACATGGAGCATCCATACATCACGTATGAAAACAACTTCATCGAGTCCGAGTGGTGGGCGCTGAAGGAAATCTGGAAGAAGGGCCTGCTGTATCAGGGCTACAAGGTCGTCCCGTACTGCCCGCGCTGCGGCACGCCGCTGTCGTCGCACGAGGTCGCACAGGGCTACAAGGACGTCACGGAGCGCTCGGCGATGGTGACGTTCAAAGCGAAAGACGACGATGCATACTACCTCGCATGGACGACGACGCCGTGGACGCTGCCGTCGAATCTCGCGCTCTGCGTGAACCCGGATGTCGATTACGTCAAAGTCCGTGTGAACGGCAAGAACTACATCCTCGCCGAGGCACTCGTCGAGAAAGTCTTCGAGGGCGTCGAGGGCGACCGCGAAATCGTCGAGCGCTGCAAGGGCAAAGACCTCGAGTATCGCGAGTATGAGCCGCTGTATCCGTTTGCAAACGCAGCCGTCGCAAAGCAGCCGAACAAGAAGGCGTTCATCGTGACGTGCGATGGCTATGTCACGACGGAAGACGGCACGGGCATCGTCCACATGGCACCGGCCTTTGGTGAAGATGATAACCGCGTCTGCCAGAAATACAATGTCGCATTCGTGAATCTCGTTAACGGCAAGGGCGAGCTCACGGAGGAGACGAAATGGGCGGGCATCTTCGTCAAGAAGGCCGACCCGATGATTCTCAAGGACCTCAAGGAGCAGGGCAAGCTCTTCAAGGCGCCGGAGTTCACGCATAGCTATCCGCATTGCTGGCGTTGCGACACGCCGCTCCTCTACTACGCGCGTTCGTCGTGGTTCATCCGCATGACGGCGGTCAAGGACGAGCTCGTCGCGAACAACAAGACGGTCAACTGGATTCCGAAATCCCTCGGCGAAGGCCGTTTCGGCAACTGGCTCGAGCATGTGCAGGACTGGGGCCTTTCGCGCAACCGCTACTGGGGCACGCCGCTGCCGGTCTGGCAGTGCGAGTGCGGCCATCAGGAGTGCATCGGCTCGATTGCCGAGCTCAAGGAAAAGAGCGACAACTGCCCGGATGACATCGAGCTCCATCGCCCGTATGTCGACCAGGTCACGATGAAGTGCCCGAAGTGCGGCAAGACGATGCACCGCGTGCCGGAAGTCATCGACTGCTGGTTTGATTCCGGCTCGATGCCGTTCGCGCAGTGGCATTATCCGTTCGAGAACAAGGACATCTTCGAGAAGCGCTTCCCGGCGGACTTCATCTCTGAGGCCGTCGACCAGACGCGCGGCTGGTTCTATTCGCTGATTGCGATTTCGACGCTGCTGTTCCACAAGTCCCCGTACAAGAACGTCATCGTGCTCGGCCATGTCCAGGACAAGGACGGCCACAAGATGTCGAAGTCGAAGGGCAACGCCGTCGACCCGATGGAGGCGCTCGGCAAGCATGGCGCTGACGCCATCCGCTGGTATTTCTACGAGAACAGCGCGCCGTGGCTGCCGAACCGCTTCCATGACGATGCCGTGCAGGAAGGCCAGCGCAAGTTCATGGGCACGCTCTGGAACACGTATGCGTTCTTCGTGCTCTATGCGAACATCGACAACTTCGATGCGACGAAGTACACGCTTGATTACGGGGCGCTGCCCGTTATGGATAAATGGTGCCTTTCGCGCCTCAACACAATGGTCAAGGACGTCGATTACGACCTTTCGCACTATCGCGTGACGGAAGCCGCCAAGGCGCTCGAGCAGTTCGTCGACGAACTCTCGAACTGGTATGTCCGCCGCAGCCGCAGCCGCTTCTGGGCGAAGGGCATGGAGCAGGACAAGATCAATGCCTACATGACGCTTTACACGGCGCTCGTCACGACGGTCAAGGCCGCGGCGCCGATGATTCCGTTCATGACGGAGTCCATCTACCGCAACCTCGTCTGCAGCATCGACAAGAATGCGCCGGAGTCCGTCCATCTCTGCGATTTCCCGGAGGTCAACGAGGCGCATATCGACACGGAGCTCGAAAAGAACATGGGCGAAGTGCTCTCCATCGTCGTGCTCGGCCGCGCCGCGCGCAACGACGCGAACATCAAGAACCGCCAGCCAATCGGCACGATGTATGTCAAGGCTGAGACGGTGCTGCCTGACTTCTTCAAGAAAATCGTCGAGGAAGAGCTCAACGTCAAGCAGGTCGTCTTCAAGGATGACATGGAAGCATACCTCACGTATACGTTCAAGCCGCAGTTCCGCGTGCTCGGCCCGAAGGTCGGCAAGAAGATGGGCGCCATCCAGAAAGCGCTCAAAGCCGTCAACGGCCACAAGGCAAAGGAAGAGCTGGATAGGACCGGCCAGCTCGTCCTCCATCTCGACGATGGCGACGTCACGCTCCAGCCGGAAGACGTCGATGTCACGATGGCGCAGACGGAAGGCTACAACTGTCAGCGTTATGGCGGCGTGACGATTGCGCTCGAGACGACGCTTTCGCCGGAACTCATCGAAGAAGGCTTCGTGCGCGAGATCGTCAGCAAAGTGCAGACGATGCGCAAGGAGAACGGCTACGAGGTCACGGATCACATCGAGGTCTATCTCTCGGGCAACGAAAATCTCGAAGGCCTCGTCAAGAAGAATGAAGACTTCCTCAAAGGCGCGACGCTGACGGACGCCGTCCACTATGGCGAGCTCGACGGCCACCAGAAAGAGTGGAACATCAACGGCGAGACCGTCACGCTGGCGGTGAAGTGATGACGCCGGAAGAACATGCAAAGGCTCATGAACTCGGTCTGCCGCATGACCATGGTGAGCATGCCGGTGGTCATGCTCACCATGGCCACGTCCACAGCCATACGCAGACGAAGGCCGTGCTGAACCGCATGTCGCGGCTCATCGGCCATCTCGAAAAGGTCAAGCGCATGGTCGAGGCGGGCGACGATTGCAGCGATGTGCTGATCCAGCTCTCGGCCGTCGATGCCGCGCTGCGCGGCGTCGGGCGCATCATCCTCAAAGACCACATCAGCCACTGCATCGTCGACGCGGCACGCGACAACGACGCGGCGGCGATTGAGCGGCTCAACAAGGCGATCGACCAATTTTTGAAGTAAGGGGGGACTGTTTTTGGAGAAAGAAATCCTCACGCTCGGCATCGAGTCGAGCTGCGACGAGACGTCGGCGGCCGTTCTGAAAGGCGGACGCACGATCCTCTCGAACATCATCTCGACGCAGATTCCCGTGCATCAGAAATTCGGCGGCGTCGTGCCCGAAATCGCCTCGCGCAAGCACATCGTGAACATCATGCCCGTCATTGACGAGGCTATTCACGAGGCAGGCGTCGAGCTCGGCGATATTGGCCAAGTTGCTGTGACGTATGGCCCCGGACTCGTCGGCGCGCTGCTCGTCGGCGTTTCGGCGGCGAAGGCGCTCGCGTTTTCGCTCGGCGTGCCGCTTATCGGCGTCAACCATCTCGAAGGGCACATCTTCGCGAACTTCCTCGCAGCTCCGGAGCTCGAGCCGCCGTTCATGGCACTCGTTGTCTCGGGCGGCCATACGGCGCTCGTGCGCGTCAAGGACTACAACCATTTCCGGATGTTCGGCCAGACGCGCGACGATGCGGCGGGCGAGGCATTCGACAAGATTGCCCGCGTGCTCGGCCTGCCGTACCCCGGCGGCCCGCGCATTGACAAGCTCGCGCATGAGGGACAGCCGACGATCGACTTCCCGCGCGCGCTTCAGGAGAAGGGCAACTATGAGTTCAGCTTCAGCGGCCTGAAATCCGCCGTGCTCAACTATATCAACAGCGAGCGCATGAAGGGCCACGAGCTCAATCTCCCCGACATCGCGGCGTCGTTCCAGTCGTCCGTCGTCGAGGTGCTCGCGCACAAAGCGTTCGAAGCGCTCGAAGCGTCGGGGCTCGACACGCTCGTGCTCGCGGGCGGCGTCGCGGCGAACTCCGCGCTCGAGGCGCGGCTGCGCGAAGGCGCGGCGAAGCGCGGCGTGAAGTTCTATTTCCCTGACCGCATCCTCTGCACGGACAATGCGGCCATGATTGCCTGCCGCGGCTACTATCAGGCGCAGGCGGGCGCGTACAGCGACCTCTATCTCAATGCCGTGCCGGGGCTCTCGCTCCAGGACGTTGGCGAGGACTGATACAGGTCACATGGATTGACTTGACACAAGACAACAGCTATGTAGATTTTCTAATCGTGATTTACATAACTGTTGTCTTTTTTTTGCTATAA
>CACZFT010000088.1 GCA_902780535.1 uncultured Selenomonas sp.
TCGATATGCATTTCCACATCTTAGCGGATGTCTTCTTTTTTGACAACATGAATTATTCTTCGAAACTATTCAATCCCACAAGTTTTGTGATTGAACCTTAATTTTTCATGATTTTTCGTCCATGATGGCTTCCGGGCCGCGGTCGCCCGTGCGGATGCGCACGGCATCGCTGAGCTTGTAGACAAAGATCTTGCCGTCGCCGACCTTGCCCGTCTTGAGGACTTTCTCCGCGACCTCGAGCACGCGCTCAACCGGGATTTCGCAGACAACCGTCTCGACCTTGATCTTCGGCACGAGGTTGATTTCGTACGCCTGGCCGCGATAGATCTCGCGATGGCCCTTCTGCAGGCCGCAGCCATAGACCTGGCTGACCGTCATGCCGAGCACGCCGATCTTGTTGAGAGCTTCCTTGAGCTCCTCGAGCTTGCTCGTGCGCGTGATGATTTCTACTTTTGTAAGTTCCATGATGTTATGCCTCACCTTCCTGGATTCGGATGATCAAGGACGGATGCCTGGAACATCGCAGGGCTGTCTTCCTCGCCGAGGAACGTGCCGAGCATCGTCGGGCTCGCCGAGAACGTGTCGCCCGTGTAGCCATGCTCGCCATGCTCGACGATGTCGAGGCCTGCGAGCTCTTCCGACTCATCCGCACGCATCGGCGTGATGGCGTTGACAATCTTGTAAAGGATGAACGTGCCGCCAATCGCAAGCGCATAGGCAACGACCGTCGAGATGATCTGTGCCATCAGGAGGTGCGTCTCGCCGTAGAACAGGCCGTTCGCACCGTCCGGATTGACCGCCGTCGTCGCAAAGAGGCCCGTCGCGATGGAGCCCCACGTACCGCCGAGGCCGTGGACGCCGAACGCATCGAGGGAATCATCGTAGCCCATTTTTTCTTTGAGCACCGCCACGGCGAAGTAGCAGACGCCGCCGCCGATGAAGCCGATCAGGATGGCAGGCATCGGCTCGACAAAGCCGGCCGCCGGCGTGATGGCAACGAGGCCCGCGATGCAGCCGGAAGCTGCGCCGAGCACCGTCGGCTTGCCGCTGCGCACCCACTCGAGGAGCACCCAGCTGACCGTTGCGGCCGCTGCCGCGCCCTGCGAAGCGATGAAGGCATTTGCTGCGAGGCCGTTCGCGCCGAGCGCCGAGCCTGCATTGAAGCCAAACCAGCCGAACCAGAGAAGCGTTGCGCCGAGCACCGTCATCGGCAGGTTATGCGGCAGCATGGCCGACTTGCCATAGCCCTTGCGCTTGCCAATCAGCATGCAGAGCGTGAGGCCCGAGACACCCGAAAGGATGTGGATGACGAGGCCGCCAGCGAAGTCGAGCGCGCCGAGCTCCGCGAGGAAGCCGCCACCCCAGACCCAATGTGCCATCGGGTTGTAAATGAGGATCGCCCAGAGCAGGATGAAGAGCGTGAACGCGCGGAACTTCACGCGCTCCGCAAATGCGCCCGTGATGAGCGCCGGCGTGATGACGGCGAACATGCACTGGAACGCGACGAACGCAAGTTCTGGAATCGTGCCGCCTTCGAGCACGTTGAGGCCGACGTTGGCGAGCCCGAACTTCTCAAGGCTGCCGATGAAACCATTGACATCCGTGCCGAACGTCATCGTGTAGCCGAGAATCATCCATTCCACGGAAATCATCGCCACGATGAAGAAGCTCTGCATGATGGTCGTGAGCACATTCTTGCTGCGGACCATGCCGCCGTAGAAGAACCCGAGGCCGGGGGTCATGATGAATACCAGGGCCGCGCTGATGAGGACCCAGGCCGTATCGCCCGTGTCGATCATAAATATCAAATCCTTTCAATCTTTATGAAAAAACTACGATTGCAGGGGGAAGCAGAGAAAAAATAGAACGTCCCGCCATAGGGACAGCCTGTGAGGGGGAGCTGCCCCGCAGCGGGACGCCATTGTCCCTGCTTTGACAGATAATGTGTTTACCAGCGGAGAAGAAAACAAAAAACCCACGCAGTCTGGTACCGTAGACTGCGTGGGCTCCATTGCCTCTTTGCTCTTGCTGATGCGTTCATTATATTGCACGATGCGATGGTTGTCAATGAAGATTTGAATGTATACAGGTATACAAGTTATAAAGCTTAAAAGTAGACTTTCGTGCTCATTTTATTTATAATATAAGCACGAAAGTTGGTGATATGATGAACACCGTACAAGATTACATCGATGCCAGTGGCGTGCTGTTGGCGGAGAACGCACGAAAGCACGGCATCTCGAAAAGTAACTTTTACCAATTCGTACGTAAAAATCAGATGGAACGTCTCGCACATGGCATCTATCTTTCTCCCGATTGCTGGGAAGACCCTGCCTTTGTCTTACATCTTCGTTGCCCGCAAGCGTTTTTTTCTCACGACGAAGCACTCTATTACCACGACCTCGTCGACCGAGAACCAATGCAGCCGACGCTGACGATTTACTCCGGCTACAACACGCAAAAGCTGACCGCCTCCGGCGTCAAGGTTTACACAGTCAAGAAAGAGCTCCTGCCTATCGGTCGGCAAACCATCACGAACGCCTTCGGCCATGAGCTTCCCATGTACGACCTCGAGCGGACGATCTGTGACCTCGTCCGCAGCCGCAGCCACTTCGATTTCCAAGATTTCCAATCCGCGCTCAAGCGTTACGTTGCCCGCAAGGACAAGGACTTGAACAAGCTCATGCAATACGCACACCTGTTCCGTGTTGAGAAAGTTCTGCGAACGTATCTGGAGGTGCTTCTCTGATGAAACTCACGCCCGCACAACTGAAAGGCCGCATCAAAAGCCTCGCGCAAAAGAATCATGCCGATGCCAGAATCCTTTTGCGCATTTTCATGATGGAGCGCTTGCTCGAACGCATCTCCGTTTCGCCGTATCGCGACCATTTCATCATCAAAGGCGGCATCCTCGTCACCTCGATGATTAGCGTCGCACTCCGCTCGACCATGGACATCGATGCCAGCATCAAAAACGAAAACCTGTCAGAAGAACACCTGCTCCAGATGCTCGCAGAAATCAGCGCCATCGACCTCGTCGATGACGGCATTTCCTTCCGTGTGAAACGCGCCGAGCAAATCATGGACGAGATGGAATATCCCGGCATCCGCGTGACCATGGAAGCGACGCTCGGCCCGATGCCGATCCCCTTGAAGCTCGACATTTCGACTGGCGATGTCATTACGCCGCGCGAAATCCGATACGATTACAAGCTCCTGACGGAAGACCGCAGCATCCCGCTCTGGTCGTACAATCTCGAAACGATTCTCGCGGAAAAAATGCAGACCATCCTGGCACGTGGCGTCTTGAACACGCGGATGCGTGATTTCTACGACATCCACGAGCTCAGCCGCTTGTATGATGATGCCATCGACCTTCCGACCCTTCGCGCCGCTTTCCAAGCGACCTGCCGCAAGCGCGGCACGGAACAACTCACAAGGGAGGGAGCAACGATTCTCGACGGGCTCGTCAGCGACCAGACACTTCAAAAACTCTGGGCATCCTACCAAAAGAAATTTTCCTATGCCACGAACATCGCTTACTCGAATGTCCTCGAAAGCACCACGTCTCTCTTCCAGAAAATCAGTTCTGCGAATCGACCATCACACGCACGCCTTGACATCCACAAAGAGATTGATTTTTCGAATCCAAATGGTTATACTAAAAATAGAAATACATAAGTAACAGATAGGAGATGTCATTGTTTATGAAGAGATTGTCGATGTTACTGGTATGTGCGGCGGCTATCGTTTCTCTTTGGCAATTCGCAGCACCTCAGACGGCTTCCGCAGAGGACTACTGGATTTACGGGGCAGAGGATGGAACAAGCTACTGGGTGGACAGCGATTCTGCATGGAAAAATCCACGCAGTGAAACTGTATGCTGCGGCTTGCTGAAGACAGTTGTCAATCAACAATGCGTGAATCGTACCAGATGGTCTTTTGGTGCAGATGAAGGATATATCTGGGCAAACGGATTCGCAATTTATGCTGGAGAACAGCATGCGGGAAATGAGCCAATCCATCACCGGCCAGAATTATTAGCTTTATATCATTGGCTGATGCAGAACGCACCCACAAAATAATCTCCATCGAACTATACCGCGTCAAAAGCCGCCCATCAGGGCGGCTTTTTCGTGTAGGAAAGATTTTGGCGCAAAAGAAAAGCCCACTGACAAAAAGCCACAATTGACATGCCAGCGGGCAATTCCATATTCATCTCAATATCACAAGGCTGTCCCCTATGCTTACAGTGCATGCGCGACAGGCTTGTGGTGGTCAAACGTATAAATTTCCGTGAAGCCGAGCTCGCGCAGGATGTTCTGCGCGTCCTGCATGTGGTCGGCGAGGAATTCGGGTTTGTGGGCGTCGTTGCCCGTCGTGAGGATCCTGCCGCCAAGCGAGTGGTAAAGCTTCAGGAATTACCCGATATCCGACCTGCGCAATGCTTCGCCGCCTTCTTCGCCCGTGCGGATGCGGATGATGTTGTCAATGCCGGAGATGAAGATTTTGCCGTCGCCGATGTGTCCCGTATAAAGTTCGAGCTTGAGCAGCTCGACGAGGTCTGCAACAGCCTCCTGCTCGCAGATGATGAGGAGGCAGGTCTTCGGCAGGAGCTGGATGTCCGTGGTTTCTTCCGGCGTGTATTCATACGAGCCGTGCTGGATGCCGCAGCCGAGCGCCTGAAAGACCGTGACGCCCGTGATGCCGGCCGTGCTGAGTTTTTTGAGGAGCGGCGTGAGCTTCTTCATGCCCATCATGATCTCGATGCGTGCAAAGCCTGAGCCTGCACCGCCCGCGTTCTTCTTTGCCTCGTTCATGCGAATGCCTCCTTCTCCGAAAGCTCCATCGCGCTCCCTGCCTGCGCCTCTGCCGCGAGGAATGCCTGCGCCGCGCCATCGGCAAGATGCTCATTCTCGTGAAGCGCGAAGAGCGTGATGCCGAACGGGTCTTCGTGATCGGCTGCATCTTCCGGCACGGCAACAGCCGCGAGATCCAGGAGATTGCAATGGTTCGTGTAAAGTCCCATGAGGCTGTTCGTCCGGACGGGGTCGTCATCGACTTCTGCGCGCGTGAAAGTGCCGCCCGCTGTCGGCAGCGCGAGCACGGCGTCTGTGAGGAGCTCCGCCGCGCGATGGCGGTAGAGCGCGAGCGCATGCATGTCGTCAAAAAGCTTTGCCGCCGTGTACGATGCCTGCCCGCCCGAGCGCAGGATTTTTTCTGTCACGGGGAAAATTTCGCCCGGATGCGCTTCGACGAAGGAACCGAGGTCGGCCCAGCGCTCGGCGACAAAGGCGCCTTCATAGAGAAGCTTTGCCGCACGCTCGAAGATGTCGATGGAGATAGTTTCGACTGGGATGCCGAGCGTTCCGAGCCGCTTTGCGGCTCGCTGCCACTTCCGCTCCATCGCCTGCGCCGTCTGGCCGAAGAACCGAAGGCCGTCCGCAGGCAGGAGGATTTTCTTCGGCAGAGCTGCTGCCTTCCGCACGAGCGGGCGCGACCAGCGGCATGCTTCATCGTAGCCGCGCGCAACGTCATCGACCATCTCGGCTTCGCCGAGCGTATGGGCAAAGACCGTCACGCAGTCGAGACTTGCGCACGCGGGCACGACGCCCTTCGTCGACCAGGCGCCAAGTGCGGGCTTCCAGCCGATGAGCGCCTGCAGCATCGCGGGCACGCGGCCCGGGCCTGCCGTATCCGTGCCGAGCGCGAACGCCGCGAGGCCGCAGGCGACGCTGACGGCCGAACCTGAACTCGAACCGCCGCTGATGCGCTCGGGCGCATAGGCATTCTCGACTTCCCCGTAGGGGCTGCGCGTGCCGACGAGACCCGTCGCGAACTGGTCGAGGTTCGTCTTGCCAATCGGAATGGCGCCTGCTGCGAGGAGTTTTTTCACGACCGTTGCGCTTTCCTCCGGCCGGTACGCATAGGCGGGACAAGCTGCCGTCGTCTCCGTGCCCGCGAGGTCGATGTTATCCTTGATGGCGAACGGGATGCCCCAGAGCGGATATTTTGTGAAATCCATCGGCGGCAGCCCCGCGAGATGCGGGCCGATAAGCTCCATGGACGGCTTCGTGATGAAAATGTGCTTCCGTTCGAGCGCCGCGCTGCGCCCGATTACAGCTTCGACGACATCACACGGCGAAAAGCTGCCATTCTCGTATCCGTTTTGCAAAGCGGGAATCGTCAAGATTTCCGGGATTTCTTTTTTGCTCATGCCGTCTTCTCCTTCCGAATGCCTGCGAGGACCTGCCCAGCATCGACCTGTGCACCGCTCTCGATGCAGATGGCCGTGACCGTGCCTGCGACCTCGGCCGTGATGGGAATCTCCAGCTTCATGCTTTCGAGCACGGCGATCGTCTCACCTTTCTCGACATGCTGCCCCTCTTCGACGAGGAGCTTCCAGACGCTGCCCGGCACGGTTGCGAGCACGCCTTCCGAGTCTGCGGGAATGACGGCCTCCTGCTGTGGTGCAGCCGCCGTCTCGCTGACAAACGTATCGAGGCCCTGTTCGTGCCAACGCTGTTTTTCCGCTTCAAAGGCGGCTTCCTGATGTGCTTTGAACGCTTTGCTTTCCTCGGCAATCGAAGCAAGATATGCCTTGTACTTGCCGAGATTGAAGCTCGTCTCCTCGATGCGGATATCGAAGTTGCCACGCAGGAAATCATTGCGCGCCTTGAGGAGTTCGTCTGGTGCGACGGGATAGAAACGCAGCTGGTCAAAGAAATTCAGCAGCCAGGGCTTCCCTTTCGGGAAATATCCTGTCGTCTGGAGCGAATTCCACATCTGGATCGTGCGTCCGACGAACTGGTAGCCGCCAGGCCCCTCCATGCCGTAGACGCAGAGATAGGCGCCGCCGATGCCGACAGCGTTTTCCGGCGTCCACGGACGCGCGGGATTGTACTTCGTCGTAACGAGGCGGTGGCGCGGGTCGAGCGGCGCCGCGACAGGCGCGCCGAGATAGACGTCGCCGAGTCCGAGCACGAGATAGTCGGCATCGAAGACGATGCGCTTGACATCATCGAGAGAATCGAGGCCATTGATGCGGCGAATGAACTCGGGGTTGCTCGGGCACCATGGCGCATCGGGGCGCGTCGTCTCCTGATAGCGCCGCGCCGCGAGCTGCGTCTGCGGATCGTCCCATGAAAGCGGCAGGTAGACGATGCGCGACGGCACCGTGATGTCGTCGAGGTGCGCGAGGTGCGCATTTGCATCGACGATGGCGTCCGCCATGGCCTTTGCATCGGTCTGCGCGAGGTCGAAATGCACTTGCAGCGAACGGATGCCCGGCGTCATATCGATGATTGGGAGCTTCCGCTTTTCGAGCTCCTGCATGAGGATATGCGCACGGAAGCGATATTCGATGCCGAGCTCCATCGGGCCGAATTCCATGAAAACATTTTCCTCGCCATCGAGGCGCAGGCAGTACGCCATGCCGTCTGCCGTGCCCTGCGCGAGGATGGCATCCTCCGCTGAAACGCCGGATGGTTCCTCTGGGAGCACGACTTTCGTATACGCAAACGAAAGATTCTTTTCCATCGCGGCGCGGAGCTCCGCTGCCTCTGCAAGCGTCAGCAGCTGGAAATGAACGACATCGCCCGGATGAAGCTGGCCGAGCTTCCAGAGTTCGGCTTTCGCAAGCGTCACGGGGCAGACGAAGCCGCCAAGGCTCGGGCCGTCCGGGCCGAGCAGGATGGACTGGTCGCCCGTGAGGTCGAGCGTGCCGATAGCATAGGCA
>CACZFT010000089.1 GCA_902780535.1 uncultured Selenomonas sp.
CGTCATCCTCGGCCGCGAGACGCGCCTTTTGTGGGGCCGCCCGACCATCCTTGACAAGATCGGCCGCCTCAAATTCCACATCTCGCCGCGCTCGTTCTTTCAGGTCAACAGTCAGCAGGCCGAAGTCCTCTACGGCAAGGCGCTTGAATTTGCAAACCTCACGGGCGATGAGACCGTCATCGACGCCTATTGCGGCACGGGCACGATCACGCTCTTCCTCGCGCAGAAAGCGCGGCAGGTCTACGGCATCGAAATCGTCAAGCCCGCCATTCAGGATGCGAAGAAGAACGCGCGCGACAACGGCGTCAAGAACGCCGAGTTCCTCGTCGGCGACGCGACCGCCGTCATGCCGCGCCTCTACCGCCAGGGCATCCGCGCCGATGTCGTCGTCGTCGATCCCCCGCGTGCCGGCTGCACGCCTGTCGTTCTCGAGACCTTCGCGAGCATGCACCCCGACCGCATCGTCTACGTCTCCTGCAACCCCGCGAGCCTCGCAAGAGACCTCGCCATTTTGGACGGCCTCGGCTATCACGCCGAAAAAATCCAGCCGGTCGATATGTTCCCCGAAACGGCGCACATTGAAAGCGTCACGCTCCTCCAGCGGAAGGAGTGACGGATTCAAAAAAGCCTCTTGCGTGTCGAGCGAAAATGTTTGGTGTGCAAGAGGCTTTTGCGTTGGCAGAGGAACCTATCGAATGATGATGGTTATGCTTTCAAGAGTTCAAGCATATCGGGTTTTTGCCACAAGAGTTTTAACAGGTTTGAAATCGCACGGCTGGGGAGAATTTCACCGGATTCGTATTTTTGGAAGGCGCGGTGACCACCACCAAGCAGAGCGCCAGCGGCTTCCTGCGTCAGCTTCAGCTTCTTGCGTGTCTGCTTGATTTTGTCAGGCGTCAGGAGGTGTTCTGCCTGTGCTTTTGCAAGGTTCAATGCCTTGCTGTAAACTTTCATGTCTTCTTTCGTGAAAATGCCGTCATCGTTGTCTTTGGGATACCAGCCGGGCATATCTGCGTAGAACTTGATGCCATGATATTCGTAGCCAATACGGCGAACATCGCGGAAAAGTTCTTCGCCCGTTTCTGGATGGTATACTTTTTCATTGGTTTGCATGGTCATCCCTCCGCTCCGTTATTTTCGTTTGAGAGATAATAATAGGAATTCTGAAATCACACCTTCGGTGAATTTCACGTAAAGCATGTCATGATTCCACGGCACATGGTAAACATCTTGCCAGAGCCGATGATTGGCATACGAGGTCATGGATTTATAAAACATCGATGGAGTCATGCTTGAAACAACGCGTCGGATGCCAGTATCGTCCAATCCAAGCTCTGCTGCCGTCTGGGTAGCAGTTTTGGTGATGGCGAAATCCGATTGCTTGAAGCTCTCCAAATCATAGGTCGGTTTGTGTTTTTCCATAACATCAACTCCATTTTTATAATACCCCATAATGGTGTACCAGTCAATCGCTTAAGCATATTTAGGTGGAATATACGAGATGACTGAGGTTGAACAAGAGCTATGCGTTTGCCGCGAAAGGAAGGAAATGATGCTGACTTCAAAAGAATTGTTCGATCGTTTGGAAGCTGCCTTCGGCCCGTCGCAGGGGTGGCCGGGAAATACAGTGACCATCATGGCGACAGCAGTGATGGTGCAGAATACGGCCTGGACGGCGGTCGTGCGGGCGATGGCGCGTTTTCCGCAGGAGCTCACGGCAGAGTATCTCTTGGCGCTACCCGTCGAAGAACTCATGGATTATATCCGTCCGTGCGGTTTCATGAAGCGAAAGGCCGAGACGATTCGAACGGTCATGGAATGGTATGGGCGCTACGATTTTGATGAGACGAAGGTAGAGGCTGTGCCGCAGGAGCGGCTGCGGCAGGAGCTTCTGGCGCTGAAGGGCATCGGCGAGGAGACGGCGGACGTCATTTTGCTCTATGCGTTCCACAAGCCTGTGTTCGTGCTCGACACCTACACGCGCCGGATGCTGAAGCGCCTGGGCGGCACGATGCAGACGGACGCGGAACGACGGGCGTGGTTCCTGATGGGCATCCCGCACACGGCGAAGATGTATGATGACTATCACTGGCTTCTGCTGGAGCATGGCAAGCACTACTGCAAGAAGCGCCCGCTCTGCGACGAGTGTCCGCTTGGCGATGCGTGCGCGAAGAATATGGATGAGGAAGGGACACGAAAATGAAAACGTATCTGGACCATGTTGCCGTGACGGTGGCGGATATCGAATGGACGAGGAAGCTCTTCGAGGATGTGCTCGGCATGCACGAGACGCGGCGGAAGGAGAAGGATGGCAAGCTCGTGATGCTCTGGTTCGATGGCGGCATCCAGATCGTGGCCGCATCGGAAAACAGCGCGGCGGGGCGCGGGCATCACCTCGGGCTCGTCGTGGACAATCTGCCCGCCGCACTCGCGGCACTCTTGGCGGTGCCGGGAGTGCATGGCATCGCGGGAAAGCCGGAGAAGTGGGTACAGCTGCCGGATGGGCTGACGCTGGAGATGTTTCAGGCGAAGGAAGGCGCGATCGATGCGGAGCTTGGTAATAAACTGAAATAACCTTGCGTAGATGGGTTAAATCTCTGTTCTGTCAGCGCGTCCGATGACCATCTTCATGCGCTCGATGGGATACGGCGCGTTGCTTCTCGTGTAGTAGCCGATGCTTTCGATGCGGGCGGCGGTTTCCTGGCTGCCGCTGCCGACCGGGACGAGAACCCAGTCTCCTTCGCAGAGGGTGTCATCCTCTGTCCAATAATGATATTCCTGTCCGCTGCCGTGGAAGACGACGCCGCAGACGATGAATTCGCCGGGCTGACGCACAGGCAGACGATAGAATGACCAGTCCAGTGCAGGCGTGATGTCAGCCAGCCAGTCAATGAAATCATTCCAGCAGGCGGGGAATACGCCCTGACGCATCAGGAAATCGCTATTTTCATCCGTTGTGTAACGGAGCTGCCACGAGAGGCTGGAAAGCTTGTGGCAGCGTTTCATCGGTGGCGGTTCCGCAGGAAGGACTGCGTCTGCGCGTGCAAGCCATGCGGCATCCGGCGTGCTTGGCGCGGGAAGGGACGTACGGAATCCATCGCGCACGATGCGGACGTTGATGTTTTCTGGATTAGATGCGTGGACGTCCAGAGTGCGATACCCGGTCGATGGCTGGCCGATGGTGAAGGAAAGTTCTTGCAGCATGCTCATCATCCTTTCAAGAGATTGCCCAGAGGACGTTGACGGTTGCATCGATGGAGAGGTCTTTCGGCGATGGCGGTGCTGTAGCTGCTGTAGCTTCGTAGCAGACGGTAGGCGGGATCAGATCGTTGTCTGCTTCGCCGATGTCGATGTGCAGGATTTCACCGAGCTGTACTTCGGCAGCGCGTGCGACGGCAAGCGCCTTGTGTTTGGCGTCCTGGACGGCTGCAGCGAATGCCGCGTCCTTGGCAGCGGCAGGGTCCTTGAGCTCGAAATGGATGCGGACGCTGGGCGCAGCCAGGGAAGCGGAGCAGAGCGTCAGAATGCGCTGGAGATGCACCATGTCGAGCGGGAGGCGCAGTTCGAGGTTCTGTTCGCATTCGTAACAATCTTCATAGCGCTCCTTGTCCTCGTAACGGTTGATGTTCACGCGGCGTGGCAGAACAGAAAAATGCCAGATTTTGAAATCGTCGGCGTCGATGCCCGCTGGAACAAGCGTTTCTTGCAGAATTTCGCGCAGCTGTCGGCCGACGATGAGAGCCTTGTCATATTCTTTGTGCTGGTTCGTGAGGGTCAGGGAAAGGATAAGCAGGTCTGGATGCAGCTCGATGTGTCCGGTTCCTTGGGCCTGCAACGTATGGGATGACGTGTCCATATCAAAAACAGCTCCTTTTGAGGCTTTTCAAAACAATATGGGAGAATTCGAGAAAGCGGGAGTGTTTTCCTGCTTTTGGCTGGGGCGAGAGGACGAAAGAATCGAATAGGGAGGCAGATAGTGCGATTGATTATGGGCAGAAGGAAATGGACTATCTCGCGGGCAAGGATCCGGTCATGGCGAAGCTCATCGCGCACTATGGTCATTTCGAACGCGGCGTGGAGCAGACGGTATTTTCTTCGCTCGTCACGCATATCGTGAGCCAGATGCTTTCAAACAAAGTCGGAGCTGTGTTGAATGGCCGCTTGCACGAGCTCGTTGGCGAATACACGCCGGAGCATCTTTTGCAGCAGACGCCCACAGCCATCAAAAGCATCGGCATCAGCCAGCGCAAGGCGGACTACATCGTCGGCCTTGCGAACGGCGCAGCGGCATGGTGAAAGCGCATGGATTCAAGACACTGTCGAAAATCCGCTTCGAGCGCTATCGCAAGAAGTACACGCCGTACTGCTCGGTCGCATCGCTCTACTATTATGTGGTGAATGATGACTTGCATTTTATTTGCGTGTCCTAGTGACGGAGAGCACATCATTCGCAGAGCCGTTGTTCTTTGTTACGAGTTTTTCATTCTCCGAACAGGCCGGTTTCTTCGTAGCTTTCCAGTCGCTCGAGTGTGGCTGGATCGTGTTCTTCGAAGAATGCCGTCTGGATCTGCATTTCGGGATGCAGGACTTTGCCCTTGCCGCCGGAGAGTTCGGCGAAGCGGCAGGAGTAGACGACGGGGAAGTATTTGCGGACGAAGCTGCCGTCTTCATGTGCCGTCAGCGCGAGGATCTGGAAGCCGAGCTGCTCGGCGATGAAGAAGACCGGGTCGAGGACGTGGTCGCTCGAGGCTTTGCCGAACGGGTTGTCGGCGACGACGACGCGATTGTGGGATTTCGTGTGCGGGATGCGGGCGCGCTTTTCGGAGAGGTAGTTCAGACAGCCGAGGAACAGCGCCATGTTCTTGCACCAGACTTCGCCGCCCGACCACTTGTTCGATTCGACGCTCGGAGAATGTGCCGACGCTCGTGGCCTTGCGGCATTTGACTTTGACGGCATGGTTGCCGAGTGTCGCGGCGAGAATCTGCTGCGTGCGGAGCTTCTTCTGGAGTTCTTCTTTGATCTTGCGGCTGTCTTCGCGGCCGTCCTCGTCGAGGAAGGCTTCGGAGTCGAGGCGCTCGGTCAGCGAGCCGAGATAGCCGCGGATGGCCGTGCGCATCTCGGAGTCTTTCTTTTCGGCGAAATGAATCGTGTAGACGTCCTTCGTGCCGCTTTCCGTGCGGATGCGGGTCTTGGCGGCGATTTCCTTGAGGCCGCGGCCGATTTCCTGCAGGTAGAGCGTCATGTGCTCGACCATGTGCTCGATATGGGAGAAATGTTCCTGCCGTTCCGTTTCGGCGAGCGAGATGCTCTGCTGGATGGTCTTCTGGATGACGGCGCGCCATTCGACGTATTCTTCATAGCCGTCCTTGCTGCGGATGCCGTCGACGATGTGGCGGCGGCGGCGCTCTTCGCGGATGTGTTGCTCGCAGTAGGCGATGAAGCTGTCTTTGGCCTGGCGGTTCTTCTCGCGCTGGACGGCATAGCGGTCATAGATTTCGTGGGCGGCAGAAAGGAGCGGCGGTGCAGCGCGGCGGAAGACCTCGCTGTCGTCTGTCTGCCATTCGTCGGGCAGCAGGATGGCGCGCACGCGGTCGACGGTGAACTGGAGCGTGACGTTTTCCTTGTCGAGGCGGTTGAGAGTGTCTGCGAGGACGTCGATTTGGCGCTGGTTCGCGTCTTTCGAGGCTTGGCAGGCGGCGAGGGCGGCAGCAATGGCTGTCTGCTGCTTTTCGAGGCGGACGCGGGCTTCGGCGAGGTCGTCTTCGATGGCGAGGAGTTCTTCGCCATATTGCTCGATGTAGCGCTTGCGGACGCTTTCGAGGTTGCCGGTGGCCTTGTCGTAGGCGCGGCGGGCGGCGTCGCGCTCTTTCTGGCGCGATTTTGCTTCTTTCTGGAGCGCGGGTCGCTGGGCGCGGAGGCTCTGTTCCTGTTCGGCGCCGTCCATCGGATAGGCGAGCGTCTCGTCGAGCGCGAGCTCGCTGCCGCGTGCTTCGGCTTTCAGGCGCTCCATCTCGTCCGCGAGGCGTTTCTGGTCTCTGGCGGCCTGTGCGAGCTTTTCCTCGATGCGGCCGCGGTTTGCCTGGATGCCGTCGATGCGGCCGAGAATCTGGCGGCGCTCGTCAGCGAGGACAGCATAGCTTTTGTCCGTTGCCTGCGGCGGCGCGGCTTGCACGTCGTCGTAGTAGAGGCGCTGACGGATTTCGGCCGTACGGCTTTGCAGGCTGCCGAGCGATGTCAGGATGTTTTGCAGCTCGCTTTCGAGGCGGGCTTTTTTTTCGGCTTCTTTTGCGAGCTGGTCTTGCAGCTCCCGCTCCTGGCGGTGCAGCGCTTCCTGCGTCTTGAGGTGCTTGCGGTGCTCATCCTGCAGTTTTTCGTAGACGTCGAGCTGCGCGAGGCGGTGCGCGAGGTCATCCTGCTCCGCCTTGTGATCGTAGAGCAGTTTCTGGTAGCTGCCGATGCTCTGCTGGCACTGTTCGATCGTCGCCTCGCTTTCGCGGATAGAGCGCTGCAGGAGTTCGGCCTTTGCTTCGGCTTCCTTGCGGCTCGTCGTGAGTTCCTGATATTCGGAAAATGGCCGCTTCTGGTAGAAGCTGAGGAGGCTGGCGCGCAGCGTGCGCAGGTCGGCACAGGCGGCTTCCTGCTGGGCGAGGCCCTTGTCACGCTGGTCGGCTTCTTCGCTGAGCGCCTGAATCCAGGCACGGAAATCGTCGTCCATCATGTGGTTCCAGTAGTCCGGCGTGATGGAGCGCGCGAGTGTCGGCGCTTTGCCTTCCGTGAGGATGCTGCGGAGCTCGCCGCTCGTCAGCACAAAGACGGGCTCGGTCAGAAGGCCGGTCTTGGCGGCGAGGCGGCGCAGGAGCTCAGCCGCGCCGTCTTCGGCCGTGATGACCGAGGCAGCCCAGAACGGGTAGATGCGGCGCAGTTCTTCGCCATCGCGGCCGCTTCGGACAGCGGCGCGGTAGGCATCGGCACCGCTCTGGAGGGTGGCGAAATCGTTGCGCCAGGTATCGAGCAGGTCGTCGAGTACGGGGTCGGCGGCAAAGGAAGCGGCCTTTTCGTACTGGTCGACGAAGCGGTGCGCCTGGCGGCAGAGCAGGGCGAGCTTCTTTTTTTTCTCGTCCTCGCGCACGAGGTTGTCGCCGAGCTGGTCGGAGAGGAACGAGGCGCGCTGGTAGAGTTCGAGCGTCGTATTTGCGAGGTTCGCGCATTCGGGCACGAGGCGGAGCTTTTCGAGCAGGTTCTTCGCTTCCGTGTCGATGCTTCCGAGGTCGACGGCCATCTGCGCGATGTCCTTCGAGAGGCGGGCGAGGGTTTCGCGCTCCTCCGGCAACTTCTTCTGCAGGGCTTTCTTCTGATTTTCGTAGAACGCGAGGTTCTTCTCGTCGTCGGCGATGGAGGCCGCGACATGGCCCTGCGCGCGCTGCCAGGCTTTGCGTTGCGTCGCGGCATCGGACTGCAGGCTGTCGTCGAAGATGTCCTGCTCGATGGCCTCCATGCGCTCGATGACGGCATGGATGGCGGAGTCCGTCTTGCCGAGCTCGCGCGTGAGGCGGCTGGCTTCCTTTCGGATGGCAGCTTCGTTTTTCGCTTCGTCCTTCTGCGCTGCGGCGAGGTGCTGGCGCTGGGCTTCGAGCTTTTCATGCTGCGTCTGGCAGGCGGCTTCCTGTGCGGCGAAGACGTGATGCAGGCAGGCGCAGTTTTCTGCGAGCTTTTCGCGGAGCGCCTGCGCTTCCTCGTCCTGGTCGAGTTCGGCGAGGGCGGCGGCCGCTGATTTTTCGGCCTGATGCGCTTCGTCGTGCTCCTGCCGCAGGCGGGCGAGGATGAGGCTCTGGAGCAGCGAGCGGCTGTCTTTGAGGCGCGTTTCGGCTTCGTCGCAGGCGGCCTGCGCCTTTTCAAATGTGGATTCTTTTTCCGCAGCAACGGCTTCAGCCTCGGCGACGCCGCAGGCTTCGAGCGACTGCCGGACGCTGCGCTGCTGCTCCTCGAGCCCCGCTTCCTGCTCCTTGAGCTCATCCTGCGTCGTGCGGCGCGTTTCGAAGACGTCCGTCGCTTTCTGATAGAGGCATTTGAGCTTGCCGCTCGCGGCGCGCAGCTCGTTTTCGATGTCGAACGTGTCTTTCTGCACGGTTGTGTAGGCCTCCATGCGATCCATGACGCCGCGCATTTCCTCGATGCGCTTCTGCAGCACGCGCTGCTGGCGGAAGTGGTCGCGCTGCTTCTCGAAGAGCTCGGCGAAGCCGTTGCCGCCTTCTTTCTCCGTGCCGTTCTCGTCGGCGATGCCCTCTTCGACGGTCGGAACCAGCAGGCGGTCGACGAGCGTCTCGTTCGTGCGGCAGTTTTCGAAGAACGCTTCGACGCCGCCCTCGGTCTCGTTGATGGCTGCAATCTTGTTCCATTCGGCCGGGATGATGCGGAAATGTTCCTCGATGTATTTGCCGTAGGCCTGGAGCGAATCGTTTTCGGAGAAGAAATGCGCCGTCATGCTGCTGTCGGCAAGGCTGCGGAAAAACGTCGCCATTTCTTCCTTCGTGGCTGGGCGGTCATGGCCGTCCTCCTTGCGGACGAACGGCAGCTTGTCGATGCTCGCGCGGTCATCCGGGCCGTATTCGTAGGCGAATTCCTGCGAGGCGAGCTGATCCTTGCTGTTCAGGAACAGCGAGACAGCCGTCAGCGCGTAGCGGCGCGGGTCGTTCTCGAGAATCCACTCGACGGCGATATGGGCGATGGAGTTGCTGAGGGAGAGCGTCTCCTGGATTTTGCGCTGGGCGACGGTCTTGCGTGGCAGCACGGACTGGATGAGCGTCTGGACGAAGACGGTCTTGCCCGCGCCGTTCTCGAGCAGCAGGATGCCGTTGCAGCCGTCAAAGCGGAACGTCGTGTCGATATAGCGCTTCTTGCCGCCATCGTAGACGACGTTCGTGAAGCGGATGCGGCTGATGGATGGCATGGTCAGGCCTCCTTTTCGGGCGATGCAGGGGATTCGGACGGCTTGGCGGCAGCGGCTTCGCTGTTTTTCGTTGGATGGTCGAGCGAATAGAGGAAGTCCGTGATGCCGCGGTTGTAGCGCTCTTCGAGGTAGTAGTTCGTGAAGATGGTCTTCGCTTTCTCGGTCAGGCTGTACTCGCCCGCGCCATTGTCGTGCAGCAGGCCCTGCGCCTCGAGGAAGCGCTTTGTCATCATGAGGAAGCCGGTGCGGCTCGTCGTGCGGGCGTCCTGCTTCTTGACGGTTTCCTTGACACTGTCGAGATCCGTCCACTTGCGCACGAGCGCGACCCAGTTGACGTTGTAGTCCGTCTCGGCTTGCCGCAGCTCCTCTTCCTTGCGCGAGGCGAGCGCGTCGATGCGCTGGTTCATATGCTCGAGCCAGCTCTGGAGCGTGACGAAGTCGTGCGGCTCCCAGCTTGTATAGCTGTCGTAGAAGCAGCCGACGAAGACGATGATGGCGAGGTACATCAGGTAGATGTCCATGTTCAGCGACTTCGCCGTCAGGAAATCCTTCTTGATTTGCTCGTTCGTCATGTGGAATGGCGAGTCCGTGGCAATCGGGATCAGGTAGATGGCGTCGGCATCGTCGATGATCGTGCACTGGACGCGCGCCGCAAAGCCCTGCGCGAGGCTGCGGACGTCCTCGTCGCTGTAGAGGTCGGCAAAGTCTGCTTTCGCCACGCCGCCCTTCGCCGCGAGATGGCTGTAGAGGTCGAACGCGCGGAAGACGGTTTTCTCAGGATAGTCCATGGTTCATTTCCACCTTGATGTTCATATTGCTGATCGTGAAGCCCGGCGGTTCGATGAAGCCGGGGAGGTCGCCAATGGAGATAGCTGCGAGCTCGGGATGCTGGAGCGCGATTTCGCGGTACGGCGAGTCTTCGCCGAGATGGTCGTCGTCAAAAAGCACGGTGCGGTGGCGGTGCAGGATCATCCAGAAGATGTAGAACTGCTTTTCCGTCAGGAGCTCCGGGCGGCGCTCTCCTTCGGACTCGATGAAAGACTGGAGCGTTGTCTCCGTTTCGTCTGCGAGATGCGCGAGCAGGTCATCGACAATCGTCCGGTAGTGCTGGCGCAGGTTCTCTTTTGCCCGCGCATCGTTCTCGGTCTCGATTTCGTCCTCGGGAAATTCCTCCTGCCGGCCTTCGCGCTCGAAACGTTCGAGGCGCTGCGGTGCGAAGATGTCGACGGGCGACCAGATGGCGGGTTTCGCGACGGGCAGGAACGGCTCGATGAGGCGGCGGGAGGCCGTGAGCGGCAGCGGCGTCGCGAAGAAGCGGTTCGTCACGTCGGCATCGAAGTTGAACGAGTCGATGCCCGAGAAATAGAGCGCTTCCTCGGCGGCCGCGAGCGCCGACGTGCCGAGCTCGATGCCGAGCTGCAGCAGCCGCCGGTGCTTGCCATGCACGGCGTCGAGGCGCTGCTCGACGAGCATGATGCTGTCGAGCGCGTTCTGCACGGGATCCTGGTCGATGTTGTCATGGATGCGGCGCTTCGTCTCGCCGATGAAGTTCTTGAGTTCCTTGAACTGGTCTTCCTCGCTCTTGAGGCGCTCATTGAGGTCAGCGACAATCTTGCGGTAGCGCGCGAGCGTTTCCTCCGAGACAATGCTGCGGTGGATTTCGCGGCGGATGCGCGTGATGCGGCCGCGCAGCGTCTCGACATCGAGGCGCATTTCTTCGACCTGCCGCAGCGCGAGCGTGAACTGGCCTTTTTCGAGCTGCTTGCGCAGGATGAGCTGGTTGATGGACAGCTGGTACTCATTGAAATATTCCTTCGTCGCGAAGACGAGCTCGAGGCCCTGCTCGTCGAGCACGTAGTACTGCGCGTTCGACGAGACATCGACCTTGTCCGCCTTGAGATACGAAAACTCGGCCGTGCGTTCCTGCTTTGACGACCAGTCAAAAAACGTCTCGGCATTGCGGCGGCCGGTCGTCGGGCGGAACGTCGTAACGATGTCGCGCGCGAGCTTTTCATAGTCTTGGAATGCTTCGGAGAACTGGCTGTTCGTCGCGTCTTGCAGAAAGCCTGCGAGCTCTCGGATGCCGGCGTCCTTGCGGCCGTCGAGCATGTGCTCGAAAAAGAAAAGGAGCGTCATGAGCCCGAGCTCGAGTTCCGTCGTCTCCGTGCCGTCCTTGCGGCGGAGCTTGCGCCCGCGCAGGCGGTAGAGCGGCGAAAAGAGCAGGATGCGGCTCATGCGCTCACTGAAATTCTCAAGTTCCATGGGAGGGTCTCCTTTTGGGGCGCTTCGGCGCCAGCGTTTCTTTCAGGCAGGAAAGCAGCTCCTCCGTCGATAGTGCTTCCTGCGGGTAATAGCAGTCCGCTTCGAGCAGGCCGCGGAATCGGCCGCGCAACGGGACAGGCATGCGGCAGAGGAACGCTTTGAGTGCCTCGGGGGCTGGCGCCTGCTGTTCCTTGCCGCGCGATTCCGGATGAGAGAGGAAGGCCGTGTAAAACGGCACAGCCAGCTTCAGCTCGATGGAGCAGCCATGGATTTCCTTGCATTTTTCTCGGAGCTCGTGCCAGATGCGCAATCCTTCCCAGTCGAAGTCGCCGAAATACCAGACGACATGATACCCGTCCGGCAGGCCGCACTGCATCGGCAGCTGGTCGATGTTCGCGAGAATCTTCCAGCCATAGCCGAGAATCAGGCCCGCCAGGTCTGTTCCTGAAAGCTGCGGGGCGAGCGCCATCCACGGTGCCTTGTTTTCGACGATAAGATGATGGTACACAATGTGTGCATTGTCGTAGCTTTGGGATGGAATCATTGAGAACATGGGATGGAATGCCATCATGAGCGGGTCAGCTTCCGATGCGACGCCGAGCGCTTCGCGCGTGAGGCCGAGGCGCGCGAGCAGGCTGCCGTCCTTGAGCAGGAACTTCTCATCGCCGAAGATGTCATACGACCGCTGCTGGAGCGATGTCTTTGGGAGCTCCTCTGGTGGGCAGGGGAGCGACTGCAGGTAGTCGCTCAGCGCCTCGATGGCCATGCGGTCGCGCTGCCAGGCGCCATAGGGATGGCTCATGTACCACGAGAGGTCGAGCGTGCCGGAGATGGCGTCCTCGATGGCCTCCTGCTGGATGCGGGCGGCTGTCCTGGCAAAGAGCGGCCCGGGATGGATCGTGTATTTCCGCGCGAGCCCGCCGTGGTCATAGCCGCCGGCCTTGACGGGGACGAGGACGGCTGTGCGTTCGAGTGCGGCGACGGCATCATGGAACGATGCGTAGTCCAGGCGGTGGCATTCCGCCTGCATCGCATCGAGCGTCACGGTCTTGCGCTTCTGCTGCATCAGGAACGTTTTGAGCAGCGCGCCTGCGTCCTTCTCCATGATTTCAGCGCGCCTTGCTTGCGAAGAGATAGATCAGCACCGTCAGCACGATGCCGAGCCCGCCCCAGAGCGGGCCTTTTTCGACGAAGGCGTAGATCGTCGCAGCGAGACAGAAGACGACGGCGAAGAGCGTCTGCTTCGCATTCTCGCGGCGGAACGCGAACGTGTCGTA
>CACZFT010000090.1:0-3176 GCA_902780535.1 uncultured Selenomonas sp.
CGCTGACGGAAGAAGAAGGGTTCGGCAAGTATTGAGCCCGGAAGTCTTTCAGGGGTACGCGGCCGTCGTTGCGCGGGAGTTCGGCATCCAGCTGCCGCCTGCCAAGCAGGCGCTGCTCGAATCCCGGCTCTACCGCCTGCTCAAGGAGGGCGGCCCGGCTGCTGAGTATCAGACGGCCGAGGGATTCTTGCGCGCGCTGCGGCAGGACGCCTCTGGGAAACTCCTCGGCTTGCTCTCTGAGGCCATCACGACGCATCACACGTTCTTCCTGCGCGAGGCTGACCACTTCGCCTTTTACCGCGACGAAGTGCTGCCGTACCTTGAGCGCACGATTCGCGACGGCGACATCCGGACGTGGTGTGCGGCCTGCTCGACGGGACAGGAGTCGTATACGCTTGCGATGCTGCTCGAAGACCATTTCGGCCTCAAGGGGCCGATGTGGGAAAAGACGCTGCTCGCGACCGACCTCGCGCGCGACGTGCTCGCGTTTGCGCGCGAGGGCATCTACCCGGCGTCCACGACGCAGAATTTGCCCGAGGGCTGGCAGCGTGGCTATTTCCGCCCTGTGGATGACGGCCATGTGCAGGTTGTCGATGCGATTCGGCGGCAGGTGCTCTACCGGCCGTTCAACCTCATGCAGCCCGTATTCCCGTTCCGCCGTCCGTTCCATGTCATTTTCTGCCGCAACGTCATGATTTATTTCGATGCACCGACGCGGCGGCAGCTCGTGCAGAAATTCGCCGATTTCTTGGAGCCCGGCGGGTTCCTGTTCATCGGCCATTCCGAGGTCATCGACCGGCAGATGGCACCGTTTGACTACGTGATGCCGTCGGTCTATCGGAAAAAATAATGTGATAGAAGCGAAGTGATATCCATGCAACCGGTCCGCGTCCTGCTCGTCGACGATTCGCTGTTTTTCCGCTCGATGCTCGAACGGGAGCTCCATGCGTTCCTGCCGCCGGGCAGCCAGATCCAGACGGCGGGTGACCCGTTCGAAGCGCGCGATGCGATCCTCGCGTTCGTGCCCGACGTCATGGTGCTCGACGTCGAGATGCCGCGCATGGACGGCATCGAGTTCCTGCGGAAGCTGCTCGCGCAATACGACCAGCCGACGATCGTGCTGACGGGCGATGCCCGCTATGCATCGCTTGCGCGGGACGCCGGAGCGCGGGATTTCCTGCAGAAGCCTGTCGGCTGCTCGCCGGACGTCTTCTGCGAGGAGCTCGCGCGGCGCATCGTGCGCATCGCAGGAAAGGCAGAGGCGGGTGACGGCGCGGCGGATGGCGCGTCTGGCATGCCGACCAACTCGACGAAGCAGACGAAACAGGCCATGGAACGCCTCGGAAAGCATGCAGGTCGCATCTCGCTGATCGCGCTCGGCGCTTCGACGGGCGGCACGGAGGCGCTTGCGCGCGTCGTGCGGAATCTCGTGCCGCCGCTGCCGCCCATCGTCATCGTGCAGCACATCCCGCCCGGCTTCTCGCGCCTGTTCGCGCAGCGGCTCGACCGCGAGTCCATGCTCTCGGCGAAGGAAGCAGCAGATGGCGACCGCCTGCTTGACAACCACGTCTATGTCGCGCCCGGCGACCAGCATTTGCGCGTGCGTGCGGCTGGCGGCTTCTTTGCCGCCTGTGCGCGCGGGCCGAAGGTCAACGGCCACTGCCCGTCCGTCGACGTGCTGTTCGAATCCGTGGCCAAGACCGTCGGCAGCCGCGCGCTCGGCGTCATCTTCACGGGCATGGGCGCGGACGGTGCCGAGGGCCTGCGGCGCATGCGCGAGGCAGGGGCACAGACGCTCGGGCAGGACGAGAAGACCTGCGTCGTCTATGGTATGCCGCGCGCGGCCTACGAGCTCGGCGCCGTCGAGCGCCAGCTGCCGCTCGATGCCATCGCGGGCGCCATCCTCGCGGCGGCGCATGCCTGATTTGTTTTAGAAAAGAGATGAAAGCTATGGTGGGGACAGAGAAGGGCCGCGTGACGCCCGAAGTTTTGCAGGGGCTGCTCGGCAGCATCGGCGACGGCGTCATCCTGACGAACCAGGAGGAAAAGATCACATTCATCAACCCTGCCGCCATGCGCATCCTCGGCTGCGAGGACGAGAACGTCCGCGGCATGCACTGCATGGATGTCTGCCATTTCATCAAGATCGGCAGCAACCGTCCCTATAAAGACCCGCTCAAAAAAGCGATGGAGGGCCGCTCGTCCGTCGGCCTCTCGCGCAACGTCGGCATCTACCGCGGGAGCGAGCCTGTCTACCTTTCGGCGACTTGCTCTCCCATCGTGCATATCGACGGCCGTGTGACGGGCTGTTCCGTCATCCTGCGCGACGTCTCGCGCATGCGCCGCCTCGAGCGCAAGATCCAGCGCGACCACGCCTATATGCGCTCCGTTTTCACGGCGGCGAAAGTCGGTCTCTGCGTGCTCGACAGCGATGCGGCCATCAGCGACATGAACGAGTCGGCCGTCGAAATCCTTGACCGCTCGCGGCAGGAGAGCGTCGGCATGCAGTTCGGCGATGCGTTCCGCTGCGAGAACAGCTTCATCAGCGGCTGCGGCCACGGCCACCTCTGCCCGCGCTGCCCCGTCCGGCACAACCTCGAGACAGCGCTCACAGATGAGACATATGCGAGCGAGTTCACCGTCACGATGCACCGGTTCGACGACCCCGAGCCCGTCTGGCTCCACATCTTCCTCTCGCAGGCCGTGGGCGAAGGCGCGCGTCAAATCATCCTCGCGCTCATCGACGTCTCGGCGCGCAAGCAGCGCGAGCAGGCGCTCGAAGAGGCGCGGGAACGCGCCGAGGCCGCGAGCCATGCGAAAGGCGAGTTCCTCGCGAATATGAGCCACGAGATTCGCACGCCAATCAACGGCATGAACGGCATGATCGACCTCGCACTCCGCACGGAGCTCACGGACGAGCAGAAGGAATTCCTCACGAACGCCAAGCAGTGCTCGTCCGACCTCCTGCGCATCGTCAGCGATATCCTCGATTTCGCGAAGCTCGACAGCGGCCACATGAAGCTCGAAAACATCGGCTTCGACCTGCACGAGACGCTCGAGGGCGTCTGCATGCTCTATGCGAAGATGGCTGAGCACAAAGGGCTCACGTTTACGCCGCCCGACCTCTCGAACCTGCCGCAGTTCGTCGTCGGCGACGCGCTGCGCCTGCGCCAGAT